>JBLHQQ010000149.1:0-7000 GCA_047625245.1 Candidatus Azotimanducaceae bacterium | reverse complement strand
TTTGTCGCCTAAAAGGTGGTGACCCGTTTATATTTGGTAGGGGCGGAGAAGAGATCGAAGGTCTAATCGATGCCGGAATTCCGTTCACCGTTGTGCCTGGGATTACAGCTGCCAGTGGTTGTGCTGCATATGCCGGAATACCGTTAACGCACCGAGACTACTCCCAATCGGTTCGCTTTGTGACCGGGCATCCAAAGAATGGCGAAGTTGATTTGGCCTGGCGCGAGTTTGCTCATCAGAACCAAACGATTGTTTTTTATATGGGTCTGGGGGGGTTAAAAACGATCTGCGAGCAACTTATCGCACACGGTCGAAGCGCTACAACGCCAATTGCGGTTATTTCTAAAGGCACGTTACCCGAACAGGTCGTCGTGACCGGCTCCCTCGAATCAATCACAGAGCAAATTGCCGAAGCCGGTCTCAATCGCCCAACCTTGATCATCGTCGGAGAGGTTGTCGCTTTTAGAGAGCGTTGGAATTCGAGTTAGTCGCAATTGCTAGGTTTGGGTAAGCCCGCTAGCTTTGAGACGATCTTTGCCGGCTTCCCCGTGAACAGTCTCATCAAGTAGATACTCTTGGCCTTTTCTGCACCAAATTTTTCCCCAACGATTTTACTGAGTACGCGAGTGACCGGCGAGATATGAAATCGAGCGTAGTATTCACGAACGACATAGATTACTTCCCAATGGGCCGCAACCAGTTCGATACCCTCTGCCATCGCAAGCTCAGATACCGACTCGGGTGACCAATCCAAGTAGTTCGTTAAAAAACCCTCGCTGTCAGTGCTGATAGCCATCTACCAGGTCACCACCTTGTTGTACTGTTCGCAGAGTCCTACAAAACCTGCGTAGTCCACGAGTTTTACCGTGCCGCCGGGCTTCATGCCTCGAGCTGACATATCGGCAAAGAGGCCGAAAACCGGCAAGGTTGTTTGTGGAACGCAGTAGACGCCATCTTCAATCAAAAGCAGCCCATCAGTGCCGTTAGTCAACGGCAGGAGATCAATACCGAGCCGATCAATGGGTCGATTAATAATATGCAGCGTTGTCAAAACGTTAACACCTGTGCAGACCGATGGATAAGTGAAGAAATTTCTTCGTCTGTGAGAGCCTGCGCAGCCAACGACAGATCATCAATTTGAAGGCCGCGGAATTGAAGATCCGATTGTCGGCAATAAAACTGGGTCACCCCATAGTCCGGTAGAGCCCCATAGCTCACTGAATAATCCTTGAGCCCGAGCTCTTTTGGGTCCTGGCCCTTGAGGATCTGGTAAATACCATCACCCAAAAACAACAGCGAGCAATCAGCGAAGGCGGAACCCATCAAACAGGCATCAAGACCTTCCTGGCCCATAATCGAGCCATGGGGAGGCGATTGTTGGATAAAAAGTATTTGGCTCACTTAAACGTCACCAGGCGCTCCGCGTTGAGAGCAGAGTCAATCAATTGGCCGAGTCCAGCGATTTCAAAACCCGGCGCTAAATTCGCTGCAGATTTATTGTACCGATCGGATTCAGTTTGATCGAGAATACCTCTTCGTAGAGCTGAGGCAACACAGACAATCATATCGATGTCATTAGCCAGACCAAACTCAGACCAGGCCAAAGACAAGTTAGGTTCATCCTGAGGCGGTGTGCTCAGCATATTCGCGGTGTAGACACCGTCGTGGTAGAAGAATACCCGGTTTAGTTCGTGACCCGCATTGAGCACTGCCCTGGCAAAGTGTAGCGCAGACAAAGGCGCTTCGGAGGTTTGAGGTCCCGCAAATACAGCAATCGCAAACTTCATTGTTCAACCATTTATGTCCGATCGACTATAAAAAAACCCCGGCAGGGAAGAACCATACCGGGGTTTGTTAGAGCTTTTGAGACTAGTCATCGCCGCCGAGGGCACCGAAGATGTGAAGCAGGCTCATAAACATGTTGTACAAGGAAACGTAGAGAGTAACCGTTGCCATAATGTAGTTGGTTTCACCACCATTCACGATTTGACCTGTCTGATATAGCATCATGCCAGCCATCAGGAGGACGAACATAGAAGACACCGCAAGGGATAGAGCGGGCATCTGGATGAATATCGAAGCAATTGCAGCACAAAATGCGACCAAAATACCGACCATTAACATCGGTCCCAAAAAGCTGAAGTCTTTCTTAGATGCGATTGCATAACCCGAAAGTGCAAAGAAAGTAACCGCTGTTGTGCCAAATGCGTAGGACACCAGCTGAGCACCATTGGCCATCTGCAGGTACATATTGATCATTGGGCCCATGGTCAATCCCATGAAACCCGTCAGTCCGAATACACAAAGCACGCCAATAGAGCTATTGCGGAATTTAGCCGTCAGGTAAAGCAGACCGAAGTAACCCACTAAAGTGATGATTAACCCTGGATGGGGCCAGTTGAATGCCATTGACATACCTGCCGTTAGAGCGCTGAAGGCAAGTGTCATAGAAAGCAACATATAGGTATTTCGCAGCACCTTGTTGGTTGCGACGACCGAAGTGCGTTGTTCAGTTATAAATTGTGCATCTGCCATTAGAATCTCCAAATTGGCTAACTTTTCAAGAGTTTACGGCATGTTAGTGCAAATGCAACTAAGAACCGCTTACACTTTCGTGATCAAAGTTTTACGCCTTTATCCACAATTGGATTAATGGGGTTAGAAATTCATTCTGCAAGGCTAAAGCGACAGCTTTTCTAATGATCATTAAAAGCGCATCATTAGCCAAAAATAGATAAAGAGCTTGGATTGAATAAACTTTTCCTGCTTTGCCTTCTGCTGCCATTCTCTGCTTTCGCAGAAGATACTCTGATCAGTACCACTGAAACACTTGCGTTTGGGGTATTTACATCTTACGGAAAGAAGTCCGTGACCGGGTCAGCGACAGACGATGCACCTCCACTGAACACCGTAAAGACATATCGGTTTAGAGATTTCACAAACCGTATTCCTATGCAAATTGGCACAGAGTTCGGCATTGAGTATCAAATTAACACCAAGGCTAAGGGTCAACCGATCAACATTTCTACAGTGATCATTTTCCCAGACCCAGGCTTAAAACCACCTGGGGGTAAGACCTACAAAAAGTCCAGAGAAACCAACCGAGTGAGTATCGGCAAAGGACACCTCCATGGTTATGGTTTTGACGAAAAGTGGGAAATGGTGCCTGGAGAATGGACTTTTGAGGTTTGGCACAAAAAGGCCCGTTTAGTAAAGAGGTCCTTCACTGTATTTGATCCTGAAAAAGAAACATTGGAACCCAGTGAATAGCCTGGAAGAAACAGCCGCCGCTTTTGCCACCATAGCCCACGGGATTGTGTGGTGTAACGCGGCAACCGTTGATTTTGAGGGTCGACCAAGGTCCCGTGGTCTGCATCCAATCTGGGAATAAGATGGAGATCAACTTAGGGGCTGGATCTGCATCAACCCGACGCCGACCAAACGCCAACATTTACAAGCGCAGCCGTATCTATCATTAAATTACTGGTGTCCAGATCAGGAAACTAAAAGTGAAATATGGGAAAAATTTAAGTCAGCCCAAGAACCGGATGGCTAAGACCCCGCTCTAATTCCAGCGTGGACGTCTTCTGACTCGGACAATTTCGCCTTCATCACTCTAGAGCCCTGGAAACTTCGCGTCTTTCCCGGCACGCTCCTTCTAATGGGTGAGGGCAACCTGCTCAGTTGCTCCAGGTCGGATAAATCTGATGTCCGGCTCACCACAGAATTAGATAGCCCCGGTTGGTACGCCAAAGCCATCTCCATGGCTGTTGTGTGCTGGTATTGAACTTCCAAAAACATTCATAACGACACCTCGGTATGTTGTCAGATTTCTTGCTCTTATCCGATTGCTTGGATTTATCTGACTTTTTGGAATGCTCTTCCTTGTTTGAATTGTTATCAGAGAAAGCCTGATCTGACGCAACCGTCATCGAACCGACCAAGAACATTAGAGATACCGCGAGACACAGAGATACAGGTAGCTTGTTCATGAATTGTGAACCGGTGATACTTGGTAGTTCACTCAAATATTAATGCAGTCAAGAAGAAGTATTGTTGTGCGAATGTAACTTTGGTCCGTCACGAATCTAATAAAGTCACCAACTGACCAAGTCGCTGTCCCATGCGAATATATCCAGCAGGATTAGGATGAACATCCTCCGGTAGGTCGCAGGCATCCTTCGACCCAAACAGCGACAAGCCGTCTACGTAATGTAGCTGTGGATCAGCTCTCTGTTCAACAAGTTCCCGTATCAAATGCTGAATCCGCGCTAACGTCAGGCTCTCGCGCCGCAGGCCAGGTGAGTTTGGACAATCACCAGCAACCGATGGTTCTAAACTGGCACCCTCAGGAATGGACAGTTGCCGCAGTTCAATCATCGCATTGAGTGGCGACCAGATCTCACAGTTTTTTTTGCGCCGGCAGCGTCACTAGATTAGTTGCTAGCGCTGAAATGCTAACTTCAGATGCGTTGGTATCAAAGATCAGGCGAACCGCTCTCGTTTTGTAGGTACTCGAGTTTAAAGCTGACTCAAAAGTTGAGAGGCGATCTGGCTGACCTCCTCAACAGCCTGAAAAATGCCGTTTGGTTCACCTGGCTTGGCTTATTGAAGCCCGAAAGCTTACGAAAAAATTGCAGTGCGGCAGCCTGGATCTCTTCATCGCTGGCTGGTGGGTCAAAATTATAAAGCGTTCAGATGTTACGACACATCGTTAAACCTCCTGTGAACTTGTGCTAGCCTCTTCAAAGATAGATGTGAATGGAACTTGGAAATCAAAAATGGAAATCAACGCTTCACTGTACGAAGTTAAAAATAACGCGGCATGGATCACCCTTAACAGACCCGACAATCGCAATGCGTTGTCGGCCGAACTCGTCAACGGCTTACACGGACATCTTCTCAAGGCACTGCAAGACCCATTGGTTCGAGTCATTGTAATGACCGGCACTGGTCCAGCATTTTGTGCCGGTGCTGACCTCAAAAGCCCGCCGGGCTCCTCCATAAGTGGCGGCGGTAAAGCCGTACCCTTCGCCGATGTGCTGCAACTTATTCTACTGGCAGACAAGCCAGTGATCGCTGCCGTAAATGGTTCTGCTTTTGGCGGTGGGCTTGGACTCGTTGCTGCAGCGGATATCGTGATTAGCGCTGACTCCGCTCAGTTTAGCTTCAGCGAGGTGCGATTAGGTGTGATTCCAGCCGTCATCTCTGTTGTGATTTTACCAAAGCTCGGCAAGCATTTAGCCACACGATTGTTTTTAACAGGTGAACGCTTTAATGGTCCGACTGCTGTCGAGTATGGGCTTGCTCACCTCTCGGTTGCCGATTCCGAGCTAGTAGCCGCCGTGGATAAAGAAGTAGCAGTTCTGGCGCAGGGTGGGCCCGGTGCCCTCAAAGCCTGCAAAGAGCTTATTCGCGAAATTCCCAAACTTTCAATTGAAGATGGATTTGAAAAAGCGGCTAGCTGGAGCGTTAAGATGTTTGAATCCGAAGAAGGCACCGAGGGTATGGCTGCTTTTCGTGAAAAACGTAAGCCCAGTTGGATCAAGAGCCGATGATCATCGAGTTCAGTTTGTAAAAACCCAGCCCAATAAATTTGCCGCAATGCTAACGAACCTGAATATTCTCACTAGAATTGCAAACCGATGACCTGTCTTGTCGATCTTCAATTGAGACTGTGTTCTGTAAATCAAAATCAGGTCTTAAATCGGCTTAACAAACCCCCTTCAATCGCGTATATTGCGCGTCTTCGGAGGGGTGGCTGAGTGGCCGAAAGCGGCGGTCTTGAAAACCGTTGAGTGTTAAAGCTCCCAGAGTTCGAATCTCTGCCCCTCCGCCAAACAAAAAAGGTCCCTTTTAGGGACTTTTTTTTTGGCAAAGCCGTAATCCAACTTCTCGGTTCGGCTAAAACGCGCGCCGCCGCCTAGTAGGCGGCTGACCAATCTCTGCCCTATATCCTGCAGTGATATTCAATGCCACTACGAAATCCTCTTTCATTTACGGTAGTCACCTACTTGGGGCAGTGAAAAGGTGAGCAAGGCTCGAAAGCTGCGACGGGGTAAACTGAGAACTTACCAAATCGGACCTTTTTTGTTGTCCTCTGCTATGCGACCATCCCCTTATGCCTGAACTACTTCTTCTGATTGCAATCGCAGCGGTGAGCCTTTATTGGTTAGCTTCAATGCGTTGCAAGGATTTAGCCATTGGTGTGGCTCGCCGTGAATGTAAACGCTGTGACGTACAACTGTTGGACCAAACTGTCCATCAGCATCATATTTCTCTCAGTCGAGACTCAATAGGGCGATGGCGGGTATGGCGTCATTACAAATTTGAATACTCGGAGGATGGCGATACGAGGCATGTCGGCACTCTCATCATGCTTGGCCAAAAGGTTACTCGAATTGCTCTTGAAACCTTTAATCCCATTATTCACTAACTGATTATTGCTCGCGGCTGGATTCGTGGTCGCTTGCGATGATGTGCAACACACGTCGATTGCTTTGGTTGAAGTGCACGACCTCAGTCATGTCAACAATGCGCCTCGCACCAACCAAACTAGGGAATCTGAGCTGTCATGATTTCCAACGAATCGGCATTGTGGCAAGCAGGCAAGACAATCTGGTATGCGGAGTAAAAGGCAAGCAATTGTAAAAAACCTAATTTGGTGGGCTACACGAAGTTCAACGCGGTTGTTCATTTTGCCGGGACCTATTTCTAGAAGGCGGAGATAATAGGGGCGATTTACCAATGAAGAAATTAGACCAGAGACATCTCCCGATTAGCTGGGCTCAATTAAATTCCGGTAAGTTTTAAGGTGCTTGAGTGCCTCTGTATGTTGACCAACCAGCTCGTAAAGCCGTGACAAATTATAGTGCGCATCGGCGAAGGAGGCTGCCTTCTTATAGGCTTCAATTGCATCGTGGATACGTCCAACATCTTCAAACAATGTACCGAGATTGAAAGCCGCCAGAACATTTTCAGGATCTGCCTCGAGCGCCTG
>JBLHQQ010000148.1:0-7072 GCA_047625245.1 Candidatus Azotimanducaceae bacterium | reverse complement strand
TACACCATACCTTCAACTCTGACATCCATACCAAATACTGCTGAACCATCAACCTTGGCTGGCGTATCGATCCGAGGGGTTGATAGTCCAATCATGGTAAAGTCCCGAGACTGCTTGATTGAGACATTCGCAACCGAAAGATTGGCTGCACTCAGAGCAAGTTCCCCGTAAGTGAATGAACGTCGCGTTGGCCGATGATAGATCTTGCCAAAGTCGGCGTAACAATCATCACCCGCAACGACCCAAACTTCGGCAGCCGCTTTGATCAACCTGGCGCGCGCTTCTGCTCCAGCTTGCTGCAAATAAGGTCTTGAGCGACGAACAGCGCTACTGCCACTCGTTTGCATAGATTGATAAACCTTGTTGCGCTGAAAGTGCTCTTTTACATCAGCGTATTCCACCTTTACCAGACTCCAATCCACTTCGAGTTCGTCCGCCACAATCATGGGCAATGCGGTCATCACACCCTGCCCCATCTCTGATTGTGCAACGCGAATGGTAATGCTGTTATCCACGTCGATAAGAAGCCAAGCATTTAGCTCAGAACCGAGCGATCTTTCGTTTTGAATGGCTGATGTATTCGCAAACAAAGGTAAATGAAAACCAAGTAACATACCGCCGCTGGCAGTTGCGATGCTGTGTACAAATGATCGTCTAGATAGCGTCATGGTCTAATGATTCCGACTTGCGGCGGCTCTCTTGATCGCCGCTCGAATGCCAGGGTAGGTTCCGCAACGACAAATATTCGTCATCGAAGTATCAATTTGTTCATCTGTCGGTGAAGTGGATTGTTGAAGCAAAGCGGCAGCGGCCATGATCTGGCCAGATTGGCAGTAACCACATTGGGGTACGTCGCCCTCGATCCAAGCCTGTTGCACCGGATGGTCGGCATTCTCAGACAAACCCTCAATCGTCACTACATCGAATCCTGCCGCTTCAGCGAGACTGGTTTTACAGGATCTAACGGCATGGCCGTTAAGGTGCACGGTACAGGCACCACATTGGCCGATCCCGCAACCAAATTTGGTGCCGGTCAGATTTAGATTATCTCGTAGTACCCATAAAAGAGGGGTATTCAGATCGACTTCAAGTTCAACGACAGCGCCATTAATTTTGAGTTTCGTCACACCTAGCGAATACCCAGCCAGGCCTGACGTTTCCGATCATCAGGATCTTTAACGAGCGTCGATTTATTATCGAATCGCATCGTGAGTCGAGCGTCTTCTTCGTAGGCATCCCAACCGGGTTCCCCATGGCGAATAAAGTTGATCCAAGCCTCGTGCATCTTGTCGGCAACATTTTGTGGCACATCGCCAGGCCCGATAAAGGCACTGACCCCAGCCGATTTTAAGTTGTTAAACACAAACGGAATTTCTAGCGCATGAGTCGATTTTAAATGCGGTACTCGAGATTCCCAGGCAAAAAGGTACATAAAGGTTTTGCCGGGATGGGCTTGCCTCGCTTCGGCTAACCTAACCGCGGGAACACGAAAAGAGTGATCCGTCTGAATTTGCACAGCAAGCTCCGTGGCCGACGCCTCAGGGAAACATTGGCGGTAGACATCCAGCAACGCATCATCTGCGCCATACCGCTTGACACTGCGCCGAAGTTTTTCATCGTCATAGGCTTCTGTGATAAACAACGTTGACTCATCCTTATTTGTGCCGATGAGAATATCAACGTTTGCACTCGCACCAGCTTTAATCGCATCTAACGGACTACCGGGATTGACCGAATTACCCTCCGCGGGATAGAACGGCTGCATAATGCCGAGATCAGGTATCTCACCCTTAACCGCGGCTTGCTCAACCTCAGATTGCACCTGCAATATTTCGTCTGCAGACAAAGCCATGAGGGCTTCAACGCTTGTTACGCCTGCCTTCTCAAGTAAACAATCTGTCACCTTTTCAGTAATGTCAGCGGCAATCGTATGTTGGCCGGCACCACTTTGTGGTACTGCTCTCTTAAACCGGCCTTCTGAACGAGGTGATCCAAGTAACGTACCAACACTAAAGGCGCCGGCAGATTCTCCAGCAATCGTGATCTGTTCCGGGTCGCCGCCAAAGTTCTCTATGTTGTCGATCACCCAATTGAGTGCCGTGATTTGATCTAGCGTGCCGTTTGCGCCTGAGGATTCAAACTCATCGCCAAATCGTCGTAGATTGGTAAAACCAAGCGCGCCCATCCGATAGTTGATGCTGACGACAACAATGTCACCATTCTTGGCAAACTGGGCGCCGTTGTACCAGGGTATTGCGCCTTGGCCGGTTCGGTAGGCACCGCCATGAATCCAAAAAAACACGGGCCGTTTTTTACCATCTGCAGCGGGCGTACATATGTTTAGGTAGAGGCAATCCTCGTTCCATTTAACTGGCAAGGCATCCGTCATGCCGCCTCCGGGCAACTGGGGCGCTGCTGGCGAGAAGCGCGTCGCCGAGCGGACTTCCTGCCAGCCGGTGTGAGGCTGGGTTGCTTTAAAACGCAACTCGCCAACCGGCGGCGCCGCATAGGGTACGCCTGAAAAAAGCACAACATCGTCCTTAAGGCGACCTTGAATCGGACCATAGGTCGTATCGACAATGGCGTCTGTTGCTGCTTCTATTGCTTCGCTCATGGTTTGCGTCTCTCTTGTTTCGTTTCCCAAATTAGGTAAACAGCTAAAGTAATTAGCTCAGGTAAATCGGCCGTCAGTTAGATTCGTTCAATAATTGTTGCCGTACCCATACCACCACCGGTGCACATTGCGATGAGCGCGGTGGTTTTGTCCTGCCGTTCCAGTTCATCTAAAACGGTTTGTATCAGCATTGGTCCAGTCGCTCCGATAGGGTGACCCAACGCGATCGAGCCGCCACAAACATTGATTTTATCGTCAGCAACACCCATATCTTTCTGGAATTTCAGAACAACCGCAGCAAACGCTTCATTGATCTCGAACAGATCAATGTCATCAACGGTCATACCGGCCTTCCTTAAGCAAATTTGTGCCGCAGGTCCAGGGGCAGTGAGCATGATAACCGGCTCCGTCCCAGCGGTCGCTGTTTGGCGAATGCGGGCTCTGGGTTTTAAGCCGTGGGCTTTGGCATATTCAGGGGAGGACAACACAATCGCGCTAGCGCCATCGACCACCCCGGACGAGTTACCGGCATGATGCACATGGATCACCTCATCGACATCTGGGTAGACGTCCTTGCATATATCATCCAGGGTTTTCACCTGTCCTTCGAAGAGCGTCTTACCCATCTTCTCAAATGAGGGGTTAAGACCGGTCATACTCTCCATATTTGTACCCGGGCGAGGATGTTCATCGCGGTCTAATGCCAGCCTGCCATCGTTGTGATAAATCGGCACGAGAGAACGATTAAAACGACCGTCCTCAATCGAGATTGCCGCCCGATCCTGGCTCATGACAGCGTAACGATCGACGTCTTCTCGACTGAAGCCTTCAATTGTCGCAATCAGATCAGCGGAAATACCCTGGGGAATGAGCGGATATTGTTCAAATAGATGGGGGTTATTCGCCGTAAAACCATCAGTATGAGTTGGCGAATATCGGGACATGGATTCAACACCGCCGCCGACCACCAGGTCCTGCTGACCTGACATGATACCCATGGCGGCAAAAGTGACAGCCTGCTGTCCAGAGCCACAGAACCGATGCAAGGTGACGCCTGGCGCCGTTATCGGCCATCCCGCATCCAATACAGAAAGACGGGCTATATCGTGGGCATGATCACCGCTACCGGAGCCACAACCCGCGATAACGTCTTCCACATCTGCTGGATCAAAGCCCGCTTTTTCCTGAAGTCCGTTCAACACCTGTGCCATTACACGCTGGGGATGAATCTCACTCAGACTGCCCACGCCCGGTTTGCCTCTGCCCCGGGGTGATCGAACACCATCAATAATCCACGCTTCAATCATTAGTCTTCCTTTCGTCAATTTTACAATCGCACGATTGTACTGCGCGGGGTTGCTGCATCACAAACCCAACCATTCATTCTATTATGGAATTAATGGTTTCCTTTTTTAGGCGTTCCATTCGGCTTTATCGAATCAATATAATGACTGTCAACACTAGGGCATCACAGTAGATGAAGATGACGCGATCATTAACACCCATCGCGGCTCTCTGAATCGACAGGAGCTCGAGGCTTTTCTTGCATCAACTGTTGCCGCGTAATTCATAACGGCTTTTGCTAATATGCGCCTTCCAATCGGGAGGCGCCCACCATCGATCAAGTATTTCTGGACTGGCTACGAGACAACCGAGAATATGCGCTGGTCATCGTACCCATAATCGCCTTCCTTGAGGCTTGCATTGGTGTTGGCATATTTGTCTCAGGAGTCATTCTGCTGACGGTCTGCACCATTATGTATACCGAACAGATCGCGACGCTACCCCAGATGCTCCCATTAGCATTCCTTGGCGCTACTATTGCTGACCATAGCGGCTACTACCTGGGACTCTGGCTTGGTCCGAGATTTCACCATACGGCTTTTGCTCAGAAACGCCGCAAGTTTCTCGACAAAACCGAGAGCCTGATTCGACGATTTGGCAGTTTTGCGATTATTTTCGGCCGATTGATGACGGCCATTCGAAGTCTGGTGCCGCTGCTCATCGGTGTCAGTGGGATGCCTCGCTGGAAGTACACTCTGATCGATCTGACGGCCTGCGCAATCTGGACCACAGGCCTTGGACTATTAATCGTTGGTATCGACGGCCTTATCGACTAACGATAGAACTCTGCCATCTAACCCTTCTGGCATGGCAATACCTAAGTGATTGGCTAGACTGGGACCAATGTCCACGGTATGAGCTACTTTGCCAACGTCGCCGGCAGCAACTCCCCAACCATAAAACACCATCGGCACATCACGATCATAGTAATAAACTGAGCCGTGAGTTGTGCCGGCATCAGACGTGATCACACAATCCTCTTTGAGCTGTACCACGACATCACCGCTTCGATCCGGCACCAGTGAATTACGAAGTAGACGGGCAACGTCTGACTGGCCGCTCCTTATTTCATCCATGGTCCAGGCGGCTTCAACAATCGGCAAACTCTCCAGATGTTGATCTAACCAAACAGTGACTTCGCCGACATCCAGATTTAATTCTTTTGCGGTATTGGCGTTAATGGTAAATGACGACCCGCCAAAGACCACAAGATCATCAGGCCTGGTAAACGGAAACGTCCATTTTCGATAAACGTTCCAATAAAGAGAGGCAATAAAGCCGGAGGCTGAGATTCTATCTTGCTCAGGACACTGGCTACTTTTAGTCTCTGTGCGATATTCCGGAAGCTCTGCCACACCATGGTCAGCACTTAAGACGACTAATAGTTTGTCTTTACCTAATTTTGCCTCAAGGGTATCCAAAAGCTCGCCCAGCCAAAGATCGGCTTTATTCAATGCATCTATAGCTTCGGCACTTCGTGGACCATAACCATGACCGACCGTATCAGTCGCAGACAGCGCAATGGCTAACAAATCCGTTGAACCGTCCTCGCCGAGTTTTTCCTGCTCCGCGACGATAGCGGCCAGATTCAGCGTGAGTTTATCGACATAAGGGCTGTAATAAATCTGGTCATAGATTTCCTCACCAGACCGAAGGGGATGCCCCGATACCCTCGAGTATTTTTCCGACTCTCCTTCGTAGTCGTCGACTCGAAACTGCCCAGACTCATGCTCCCAAAACTCAGGTAACCTAGCGAGGGCTCCATCGACTTCGGGGACCTTGCCATTGAAGGCGGAGATATACTCGGGAAGCTGCGTGGCGTAGTAGCCGCTCGTTGTAAAGTTACCCGTGTTTCTGTTGTACCAGAATGCGCCGTCGGGTTTCTGACCACCCATGGCGATCGTACTTCTATCTTTTCCTCCAATCGAAAACACTCGACTACCTGCATCCACCAGTTTCATCCAATCGCCTAAGCTAGTGACGCGAATGTTTCGCGGCGACCTCATCTCATCACCATCTAGCAATCGATAGGATTCATTATCGTCATCCACGCAATAACGTCCTTGAAAGGTCTTGCGGTCGATAAAGGAATTACCAGGCACCCCAGCGGTGGAAGGGTTAGCGCCGGTCAAAAGCACCACGTGGCCCGGGCAAGTATTCGTGATGCCGTGATCCAATTGAGACTCAACAAAATTCCGGCCCTGCAATATTTTGCCGATACCACCAGGAAATTGTCGATCCAATCTGTCTCGTCGCATCTGATCGATCGAAATCACCAACACAAGAGATGGCTTATCCGCTGCATAAAGTGGAATTGATGTGGTCAACAGTAGGCTTATAACGCAAAGGTGCAATCGTTGAATCATTAAGGTTCACGCGATCGTAAGACGACCTTTTCGATGATAACTGGCTGAACAGGTACGTTTTGATGCATACCTTTTGGTCTCGTGGCTACACCTTCGATACCCACGACAACATCCATCCCTCCGACCACCCTGCCGAATACCGCGTAACCAAATGTTTTACAGCTTTGCGGCCGGTGCAGTCCTCTCGCCCTTGCTTGGGCGACCTTGCGCTCGTCCTCCCGAGTACAACTCATCGGCCCATGATCTAGGGAGGTGTTATTGCCAATATTGATAAAGAACTGGCGCTCAGCGCTATCAATTTCACCCATGCGTGCCATAGCTATTGTTCCAGCTTTGTTTTTCAGGCCATTGTCGGCTTCATTAACGACAGAATTAGCCACTTCTAACTCCGTTAGATCTTCAAAATGTCCACCGGTCTGGATCATAAAACCAGGAATGACCCGGTGAAAGATCGCGCCTTGATAACCATCCTTCTCGACATATTCGAGGAAGTTAGCAACGGTCACAGGGGCGAGAGTTTGATTAAGCTCTAGAACTATAATTCCAGCCGAGGTATGCATCTCAACAACCGGATTGTCACCATTTGCAGCAAAGGACATTAACCACAACAAAGGGACCCAAAGAAGATTCTTCACGTTATTTCAATACTCCTGACAACTATTAGTCTTTATAGGCGGACGGAGGTGTAAAGCCTCCTAATTCCAGATCAACTAACCTTGAAAATTCGATACTGGTTAGATCACCCATT
>JBLHQQ010000147.1:0-7092 GCA_047625245.1 Candidatus Azotimanducaceae bacterium | reverse complement strand
CCGAGGACCATACGGCAGTTAGGTAATTGGCGAATATAGTTGATGGTTTCGAGGTTGTCTGGACCTCGATTAATGAGATCGCCTGCTATCCAGAGGTGATCGGCACCGGCAACGAATTGAGCTTCACTGAGTAAAGCCATTAACTCCTGAAAACACCCCTGAATATCTCCCACAACATAGGTGCTCATGGTCAGGGGTCCACAGCAAAATTTGCCAGACTGATGAAGTCTTCAAGGGAAAGTGTTTCGGGCCGACGCTGCGGGTCAATCTCCAAGGTCTCGAAGGTGGCGGCAGACACGAATCCCTTCAGCGCGTTGCGCAGTGTTTTGCGTCGCATGCTAAAGGCTTGATTCACAAGTTTTGCAAATCGATCTTCATTTTGCGCAAGTGTCCTGGAAAGCTTTGGTTGTAATCGAACAATTGCCGAGGTGACCTTCGGTTGTGGGGAGAATGCCTCGGGCGGCACAGTAAACTGTAAAGTCGCATCGCAGTAATATTGGCTCATGACCGACAGTCTGCCATAGTTTTCGGTATTCGGTTTTGCAACTAATCGCTGAACCACTTCTAACTGAAGCATAAAGTACATGTCTCGAATTTGATTCAGGTGGCCGTACAGCTTAAACATCAAGGGTGTCGAGATATTGTAAGGGAGATTACCCACCACGCGAACATCGGAACCGAGTTGGTTAAAATCGAATTTCAGCACGTCCGCTTCAATTAGCTCGATATTGGGATATATGTTGCGTAGCTGGGCCGCGAGGTCCCGATCGATCTCAATCACCGTTAGATCGCAACCCGAGTCAACCAATGACATTGTGATCGCGCCGCGTCCTGGTCCGATTTCGACGATGGACTGGCCTTTTTCTGGAGAAATTACTGAAATAATTCGTGAGATTATTTGCGGGTCATGTAAAAAATTTTGACCAAATCGTTTACGGGCTTTCATGATGCTCTAACACTGGCCATTTGAATTGCGTAACGAATCGCTGACATCAGGCTGCCGGCGTCTGCGGTGCCGGTGCCTGTTAAGTCGAGCGCCGTACCATGATCGACTGAAGTTCTGATAATAGGTAGCCCGAGGGTAATATTCACTGCTTCGCCGAATCCGTGATGTTTCAGGACGGGCAGCCCTTGGTCGTGATACATAGCGAGCACCACATCCGCCTGGGCCAGGCTGTTAGGGGTAAATGCTGTATCGGCGGGGATTGGTCCATTGACGTTTATGCCTCGCTGCATGGCGATTGCCAGAGCAGGTGCGATCACGTCAATTTCTTCCCTGCCAAGGTGACCCGATTCCCCAGCATGGGGGTTGAGTCCACAAACCATAATGCGAGGCGCCTGGAGTCCGAAATGACCGATCATAGATTTTTGAATGATGTCGAGAGTTGTCAGTAAATCATCCTGATTTATTGCATCGGCAACTTCTCGAAGAGGTAAATGGGTTGTTGCCAGTGCAACACGAAGACTTCCTGCAGCTAACATCATCACAACTTTTCGAGTGCCCGTGCGCGTCGCTAGCCATTCAGTGTGCCCGGTGAAGGGAATGCCAGCGTCATTGATGACCGCTTTATTAACTGGCCCGGTGACCATCCCATCACATTCTTTTGCCTCGCAAAGAGATACTGCTAATTTAAGTGTGTCTAGTACATATTGACTATTATCGGTATTTAGAATCCCCGCCTCGACCTTGCTCTTACATGACATAGGTAAGATGTTTAAGCGATCGGGAACAGCTTCGGACGGATGGCCAATAAGATGGAAATCCGTTGGCTGGCCCAATAAGGCTGCCCGTGCTTCGAGCATGATAGGGTCTGCAATACCTATGAGCGTTGCATCGACGTTTGCCTGGTTAATACCGAGCAATAAATCAGGTCCGATTCCCGCTGGTTCACCTGGAGTGATTACGAGTACGGTTTTAGCTGCGGATTTCGACAAAAGCATCCTCTCGTAGCTCACGAACCCAGGACTCTAACTCTTCGTCCATCTTCTGATTGCGAAGAAAATTCGCGGCCTGACGCTTCAAAAACTCTTCACTCATATCTTCGATGCGGTGTCCGGTGACTTCTAAAAAGTGATAGCCGTGTTGGCTACGAAATACCGGGGAGGTTTCCTCGATACTTGTGGAAGCAATATGGGCTTCAAACTCAGGCACAAAGGCTCCAGCGGCACTCCAGCCCAGATCACCGCCGCTCAGAGCAGAGCCAGGATCATCGGAATGAAGTTTTGCAATCTCATCAAAAGGTCTGCCTTCGAGGACTTCAGTTCTAAGGGATTCAGCAAACTCTCGGGCTTCTTCTTCGGTCATAATTTCTGACGGTTGGATCAGCAGATGTCTCACCTGAGTTTGCTCGACTCGGCCTTCGGTCTTGGCGCCACGCTTGTCAAGCAAGGTCACGACGTGGTACCCACTGCCGCTTTTGATAGGGCCGCGAATATCACCTAGTTCCATATTTACGGCGACATCAGAAAACATGGTGGGTAGCTGGACCGACTTACGCCAGCCTAGATCGCCACCCTCCAGCGCATCAGAGGCTGTGCTTCGCTCAATTGCCAGGGTTTGAAAATCTGCCCCACCATTAAGTTCGTCGATCAGTGCGTTTGCTGATTCTTTTATCCGATTAATTGACTCGCTGTCTGCGCCTTCCTGGAACGGTAGGAGGATGTGCGCCAGGCGATATTCATCGGCTGTTAAAGTTTGACCAAGTTCGGATTGGAGAAAAACTTGTATCTCCTGCTCGGTGACTTTGATTCGACGGCGCATAACACCATCTCGAACACGACTGATCGCAATTTCACGGCGAACCTGGTCTCTCATTTCAAGATACGAAATACCGTCCTTTTCAATTTCCAAACTGAATTGTGCAAGAGTCAGTTCGTTTTGTGCGGCGATACGGCCAAGGGCGCTGTTAAGTTCCTCATCACTCACACGAATCCCGGCACGGTCAGCCATTTGCAGTTGGAGGTTTTCTACAATCAGTCGTTCAATGATCTGTTGTCGCATGATGTCATCGGGAGGCAAGCGCTTGTCTTGGCCCTTGAGTTGACCGACGACCGCACGCCTGCGTGATTCAACTTCGGATTCCATTACAACATCGTCGTCTACAACAACTGCGATTTGATCGAGAATCACCATATCCGCTGATGCCATGGCGCTGCTCAAAAGCACCGTACAAAAACTCATACCAAACAAAGTAAATTTATTCATCACAACCCTATTATGTCCTCTCGCTCTCGGTAACCAGGAATGGCGTCCTCGAGGAGTGAATCCAGACGACCGCCAAGCATGGCGAGGCCCTTTAATTGAAACTCAAAAAATATGCCCACATCCGACGGTGTCTTCAGATCGTTCACTGCTGTAAAGCCACCTGGCGCTGTGGGGTCATCAACGAACTGTGTGACGTTGCGAGGGTCTTTGAGGAACCTCCTCCAGACCAACCGGGTTTTCCAACAGCAGTCGTTATATTCCAGACCTGCAAAAGCCTCAATAGTTCGATTGTCATCCCATCCAAAGTTCCAACGTCCAATAGCGCTCCAATGCTGGCTGATGGGCCAAATCAAATTGACATCGGATTCTTCGGATTTGGTGATCAAACTGGGCTGTTGGATTTCTGAAGCTGTGTAGGTGTAGTTGACGTTCACTATTCGCCTAAGGCCGTCTCTGTATTTCAGCGCAAAAGTGCCTCGATTGGTACGATTAACGTCTGGTTCCCATTCGTAGGAGCCTGAAACCGATAAGTTGTTTCCGAGTTTGAATCGAGCGTCAGCAAACAGAGGCGACTCATCAGCGCTTGGGTCATCTGCAGCAGTGGGCTGGAAGACGACGTCTCGATCCTTTAAATAGTAGATTTGTCCCAGGCTTAAGGCGAGGAATTCAGAACCGGTTTGTTCTGACAAAAAGCGGCTTGTTAGACCTAGGCTGATCCGCTCAGCGTCTCCGATTCGGTCAAAACCAGAAAAGCGGTTATTTCGGAAAAGCGAAGAATAGGATTGAGTAGATGTACTCGCGTCAAATTGAGGTAAATCATTTTGGTCATCGTTCTCGACGTAGAGGTAGTAAACTCTTGGCTCCAATGTTTGTTGCAGAGACTGGTCTTTGAAGGAGAAGAACCGGTCAAAGTAGAGTCCGCCGTCGAGGGAGACGCGGCCGGTGGTGGTCTCTGGGTTTGAACGCGCAGTGAGGGGTTCTGCATCGAGTTGATATTTACGGTGAATGCCTCCGACAGAAGGCTTTATAAAGCCCCAAATTTTGCGGTAGGGCCAGGAAACTTCGAGATCGGTGTAGGCGCGTTCTCCTGTTGTTGCCAAGGGGCCGGTCAGATCAGAGTTGTCTTTGTCGAAAAATGTGTAGTCGAATTTTATCTTTGATTCGAGAGGACCGAGATCCCGCTTCCAGGATGCGGTGAGATTCGGTAATCGCTCATATTGGTCTGCTCCCAGGGGGTCAAGTGATTGATACCTCTGGACGTTTAGCGAAGATTTGAAATCCCCAGACCGGTATGAAACGGTTCCTAACCTTGTCAGGGTAGCGCTTCGTTGCTCCGTCAGGTTGCCTCGAACAGGATTTAAGAAATCGTCAATGGAGGTTGAGCCGAACTCACCACCGATATCATCGACGTAGTCGATGTCAGAAACCGCATTGTAATCAATGGAGGTTCGCCAGGCTTCTGACCAGGCGGCTTCATGGCGAAGATTGAGATACCAACGATCCTGCTTCTCAAAACCCGGAATGATGACACCGGTGTTGGTGCCAGCCGTTGTCAGGTCCTCGAGATCTCGATCGTCATATTCATCGTCTCGGCGAATAAAGCCCAGATTGATTTCGTTGTTGGTTCGAAGGCTTAAGTGGCGAAGTTGCAAATCGTGCACCAGGCCTCGTTTCCAAAGACTATGAAGCTGATAAGTCGCGTCATAGTTCGGCGCCAGATTCAAATAGTAAGGGATGATAATGTCCGTACCGCCGTCGCTATCGTGGCCCACACTAGGCATAAGAAATCCGGACTGTCTGTCATCGTTCAACGGAAATCGCAAATAGGGTGTGTAGATGACGGGAACGTCCTTGATCCGCAACGTGACATTACGAGCCGTGCCGTACCCTTCATCGGGCTTGAGTTCCAAAGTGTCACTTTTCATTGACCAGGTATTGCTGTCGGGATCACATCGAGTAAATGTTGTGTCATCGAGAGAGATCTGATTAAGGCTGTTTCTTTTTAAAGTTGCGGCATTGCCTCGAAAGCTGGACTCGTGAAGCAGGAACGTTGCCTGGTCAACAACACCATCTCCCGTCAATAAGTTGGACGTGGCATGCTCACCGGTGAGTAGGAGGCCGCGATCCCTAAGTTGCAGAGGTCCATCGATTTCGGCGACCTGAGTTTTGTCATCTTGAACAACCCGGGGCGAGCGGATCTCTTGTGTGCCCTGGTTGAGAATCACATTGCCGGTCAGAGTCGTCGATTCATTGATAATATGTAAGGCATTGTCAGCCTCAGAACGCATCAAACCCGTCGAAGTATCGTGCCGGAGTGGGGGTTCCGCATACGCGCCATGACAATAAGAAGGCACATGGCTGACTTCGGTTGCATTCATGGCTGACAGCGGACGCCAATCAATTTCCGCAGCAGTTCGGTAGTCGACAGTAGCTGCAGAAGTCAGAGAAGAAAATAGAACCAGAGGCGTAATTAAGTAGCGTGTTGAGCGAGTAAATCCCATCAACATGGTTTGCGAGGCCTTAATGGTTAGCACCGAACGAAAGAGTTAGGGGATAATAAAGCATTCACCTTATCAGGTCAGGTTATATTTAGGTCTATGCCAACTTCTGAATACCAACAAGCCCGCCTCACTGGGTTGCAGGACTGGGGAGCTGATTCGCTTCGATCATTGGGGCATGAAATCGGTGCTGATTTTCGAATCGCAAGTGCCTCCGACGACGCCAGTTTTCGACGCTACTACCGTGGGTACTCGGCCGGCGCCAGTTACATATTTGTTGATGCGCCACCGGACAAAGAAGATAACCAAAGCTTCGTCGATATTGAAAAGCGTTTGTCTGGAGCTGGCGTGTTGGTACCACAGGTGTTGGCTGCTGATCTCGACTTAGGGTATTTGCTGCTGACCGACCTTGGTGATCAGCTGTTACTCCCTCAGCTTCAGTCTGCAGCTCTGGATGGCCAAGAGAAGCTGTATCATGGAGCTCTTGAGGTATTGGCGCTGGTATCTAGCGCCGAGACGAAGGGTTTGCCAGTCTATGATGCTGATCGACTCCAAACTGAGATGTCTCTTTTTCCTGACTGGTTTTTGGCGGCGCAACTGCAGTTATCGCTGCCGAAAACCGCGCTCGATCAAATCCAATCTGTGAGTGATTTGATGATCGAAAATGCTCTTCGCCAACCATCGGTTTTTGTCCATAGAGACTTCCACTCACGGAATCTCATGCCCCAGGAAGACGGGTCTCTGGGGGTTATTGATTTTCAAGACGGTGTTTTGGGGCCGATCACATACGATCTGGTGTCGCTTTTGAAAGATTGCTACTGGCGATTACCCAGAGCTAGTGTTCTCGAAATTGTGGAAGCTTACCGGTTGCGGGTCTCGCCTGGCGTTGGCAAGGCTGAATTTTTGCGTTGGTTCGATCTGATGGGGTTTCAACGTCACCTAAAATGCGCCGGCATTTTCAGTCGATTGAACCTCAGAGACGGTAAACCTCGCTATCTTGAAGATATCCCCCTTGTCGTCTCCTACCTCACCGAAGTCGCGGCTGAATATGCAGACCTTAACGATTTCGGAACCTGGCTTGAAACCGAGATTGTTCCTTCGCTGAATAGGCTAGGCCCATGAAAGCGATGATACTGGCTGCGGGACGGGGTGAACGCATGATGCCCCTGACTCGCCACTGCCCGAAACCCCTGCTCCCCATTGGCGATACAACCCTTATTCAGAGGCATCTACTTCGCCTTGCTGAAGCTGGCGTGCAGTCCGCAGTGATTAACGTGCACTTTCTCGCTGAACAAATTCAGAGTCAATTGGGAAGTGAACAGTACGGGCTTAAACTGGAATACTCCATCGAACCTGAGCTTTTAGAAACGGCCGGTGGTATTCAGGCGG
>JBLHQQ010000146.1:0-7130 GCA_047625245.1 Candidatus Azotimanducaceae bacterium | reverse complement strand
CCGGTGGAAAATCGAGTTGGTGTAGAAGGCAAGGGCTGGACCTATGCAAAAGGACTACTAGAACACGAGCGAACGGGCATTGCGGGTATATCGAACTCTATTGTTGCCTTAGAAGGATTGAAGGAGAAGGCAAGCAGCGTCAAACGCGGCAATGGCAGTCTAATGGATGTCCCGAGCTTTCGCGCTAAGGTTGCTGCGCTCGAGATTGATCTTATGGCCGTTGAGTACACAGAGCTTCGAAGCCTTGCGACCGCAAGCGCGGGTGCAGCACCTGGACCAGAGTCTTCGATCCTAAAGTTGAAAGGAACAGATATCCAACAGCGTATTCAAAAGCTGACCATGGAAGCTGGGGGTCAGTTTTCTGCGGCCTGGGGCGGCACGAATGCTGGACCTGACTTTGCCCGGGGTGGCATGGGCGGGTACATGAGCAGCCGTGTGTACACTATTTATGGTGGTGCCAGTGAAGTTCAAAAAGATATCGTCACTAAAAAAGTACTAGGCATTAAGTCGTCTAAGTAATAGGAAGAATTGAAATGAATTTTGAATTAACCGAAGAACAGCAACTCGTTTCAGATTCGATTGAACGATTTGTAAAAGAAAACTATGACCTCGAAAGCCGCGTCAAGATAGCGAATCAGGCGCCGGGTTTTAGCAAGGATTACTGGCAAACAATGTCGGAGCTAGGTTGGCTCGGTTTGCCGTTTAGTGAAGATCAAGGCGGCTTTGGCGGGGATCAGCTCGACACGATGGTACTTATGGAGCAATTTGGTAAGGGGCTCGTGTTAGAACCCTATCTTGCTAGCGTTATATTAGGTGGTGGTGCCGTGAAACGCAGTGCGACCGAAGCGCAGCGTAAAACCTGGCTTGACGGTGTTATCGATGGCTCAAAGCAGCTCGCACTAGCATACGCAGAACCAGAATCTGGTTATGAAATTGAGAATGTTGCCATGGCAGGTTCTAAGACAGATTCTGGCTACTCCCTAACCGGGACCAAGTGTATGGTTCTGCATGGTGGAACAGCTGATGCCTTTGTCGTGTCATTCCGAACCAGCGGTGGTGTGGTGGATCAAGCAGGTATTTCGCTCGCCATTATTCCTGCTGATCGAGAAGGGCTGTCTGTCCAAGGCTTCCCCACAGTTGACGGCCTACAATCATCAGAACTCACCTTTGACAAAGTTGCGGTTAGCGCTGATGACTTGCTGGGTGATGCCGATGCTGGCTTTGAGACACTCAACGCGACAATCAATGACGGCATTTTGGCAGTCGCTGCCGAAGCTCTTGGAGCAATGGAAATTCTTTACAAGGACACGGTGGCTTATACTCAGGATAGAGAGCAGTTCGGCCACCCCCTCGCTGAATTCCAAGTACTCCAGCATAGAATGGTTGAGATGTTTATGGAGTATGAGCAGTGCAAGTCGCTACTCATTCGAGCAACCATGGAAGTGGCTTCTGGGGGCAAAGATGCACAGCGTAATATCCATGCTCTGAAACATCTCATTGGCAAGGCATCTTCCTTTGTCGGTGAAAACGCAGTGCAAACTCACGGCGGTATGGGTGTGACTGAAGAGCTACGACTTGGCCACTATTTTAAACGGCTACTTGTGATTGAAGCTCAATTTGGCAATACGGACTTCCATCTGGATCAGTTCGCTGCCTGATTAGTTTGGGGCAAGCGTAGTTGTGGGGTCAGGGCAAGTTACTTTGGTATTTTGCTCGGACCCTAGGTTTGCTTAGCGCCGAAGGCAGTGGGTGTTCTTTCCTCCACTGCTTGTGGCCCTTCAGGGACTTGGCGTCCCCGGGAGTCAAGTCCAAAGCCTAAGGTGACTGGGTGTTGTCCCGTTTCATGTTGTTCAGTGTGCGCTGAGAGAAGGTGGTGGGTGTTTTTTCCGCAGCATCAAGCGCAGCGCCGACCGACAGGAGGGAGACCCGAAGGGGCTCAGGACTTAGCTTGGGAAGCCCGAAGGGCCGCAAGCAGCGGAGGAAAGAACACCCATCAGCTTCGGTACCCCAAAGTGCTTTCTGCCTCTATCTCCCATCTCTTGCCGTTCATGGCCGATGTTTCGGTAACCGAGATGTACATCCCAAATATTGCATTTTACGCAAACACATAAATCCCTTAAAGTACGCCCCCTCAGATCGACCACCACTAGCATCTACTACTCGGAAAACCTCATGGCCAACTATTTCAACTCTCTGTCCCTTCGCGAACAACTGGCCCAGTTGGGCAAATGTGAATTTATGGCTCTATCGGAATTTGCCGATGGTGCTGGTTATCTAAAGGGCAAAAAATTGGTCATCGTGGGCTGTGGTGCCCAGGGTCTGAATCAGGGTTTAAACCTTCGAGATAGCGGACTGGACGTGTCGTACACGCTTCGCGCTTCAGCGATCAAAGAGAAGCGTCAGAGCTGGAAGAATGCGACAGAAAATGGTTTTACGGTCGGCACCTATGACGAGCTGATTCCCGGAGCGGATCTGGTGCTGAATTTGACGCCAGACAAGCAACATACTGCGGTTGTGGGTGAGATCGTGCCAATGATGAAAAAAGATAGTTGTCTGGCCTACTCGCACGGCTTCAACATTGTAGAAGAGGGCATGCAGGTTCGTGACGACATCACTGTGATCATGGTTGCTCCGAAGTGCCCGGGTACGGAAGTGAGAGAAGAATACAAACGAGGCTTTGGCGTACCGACGTTGATTGCTGTGCATGAAAATAACGATCCTCGGGGCGAAGGTTTAGCACTAGCAAAAGCCTATGCCGCAGGCACTGGCGGTCACAAAGCGGGTGTCTTGATGTCATCCTTTATCGCAGAAGTAAAATCAGATCTGATGGGTGAGCAAACGATTCTCTGCGGCATGTTGCAAACCGGTTCACTGCTTTGCTTCGACAAGATGATTGAGAAGGGCGTTGATGCTGGGTATGCATCTAGATTGGTTCAGTATGGTTGGGAAACAGTGACCGAAGCGCTGAAGCATGGCGGCGTGACCAATATGTTAGACCGACTATCGAATCCTGCCAAGATCAAGGCTTTTGATTTGGCGGAAGAATTAAAAGACATCATGCGGCCTCTTTATCAGAAGCATATGGACGACATTATGTCGGGGCACTTCTCCAAGACCATGATGGCGGACTGGGCCAATGATGACGTGAACCTGCTGGGTTGGCGCAAAGAGACCGGTGAGAGCGCTTTTGAAACAACCGCTGCGACTGATGCGGAAATCACGGATCAAGAATTTTTCGACCACGGTATTTTGATGGTGGCCATGGTGAAAGCGGGTGTTGAGCTGGCTTACGAAACCATGGTGTCTGCTGGTATCAAGGAAGAGTCTGCTTATTACGAGTCATTGCACGAAACGCCTTTGATCGCCAATACCATTGCTCGCAAAAAACTCTTCGAGATGAACAACACGATTTCCGATACGGCAGAGTACGGTTGTTATCTTTATAACCATGCTTGCCTACCATTGCTGGCTGACTTTATGAAAACTATCGACACTGATGTTATTGGCCGTGGCCTTGGGTTGAATGACTTTTCTGTCGACAACCAACGTTTGATTGAGGTGAACGATAGTTTACGCAGTCATAGCGTTGAGCAGATCGGTAAGGTGCTGCGTGGTTACATGGGCGCCATGAAGAAAATCGTCTAATCGGGATTGCGATTACTTCAGTTTCAGCAATGTGATATTCGCTTTTCTGAGTCTTTTGTACTTGAGGGCTTGAGCCTTCAGGTTCAGGCGGGTGAGCACTGGGCTCTATTGGGTGCCAACGGGTCTGGTAAGTCTGCCCTTGCGGCCGCACTTGCGGGGCAAGGGCAGCTTGTCGCCGGAGTTAAATCATCTTTCCCAGCCACCCAATTGGTGTCCTTTGAAGTTCAGCGGCAGCTGATCGAGGAGGAACGAGCCAAGGATGATAGCGACATTACCGATCAGGTGTTTGCAGGCACGACGGTCAGAGAGATCCTTGCGGACGGTAACCCAGAAATTACTCAGCATCTGATCGAGGAATTCTCTCTCGAGGGCATGTTAGATCGAGGTTTTCGTTATCTGTCGACCGGCGAAACTCGTAAGATGCTACTCATTCGAGCCTTTGCAGCAGAACCGCAACTACTGATCCTGGATGAACCTTTCGATGGTTTGGATGTGGAGGCCGCGGCACTATTGCTGAAGCAACTGAAACAACTGTCGGCAACGACGACCATTATTCTAGTGCTTAATCGATTGGATGAAATTCCCGAATGGGTAAGCCGCGCCGGTCTGTTGATCGAGGGTCGACTTGCACATCAAGGCAAGGTGGCGGATGAACTCTCCATCCTGCAACAACTACTGCAGTTACAGCGCGATGATTTGCAGGTCCCAGCTTCTGAGGTCGGTGATCGAGTACCGCCTCTGGGTCAGGGTCCACTGGTCACGCTAAATAGCGCAAGAATTGCCTATGGCGAAACTGTCATCTTCTCGAACTTGAATTGGCAGGTGAACCCCGGTGAACATTGGCAGGTTTTGGGCCCAAACGGCAGCGGCAAAACTTGCCTACTAAATTTGGTGACGGGTGATCATCCCCAGTGTTACGTCAACGATATCAATGTTGTGGGATACCAGCGAGGCCAGGGCGAGAGTATCTGGGATATCAAGCAGCATATTGGTTACGTTTCCACAGCGCTGCAGTGGGAATACCGGGTCAGCATTAGTTTGCAGAATGTCGTTATTTCAGGCTTCTACGACAGTATAGGTCTTTACGAGAAGGCGACGGACAGTCAACAGATGATTGCCCGTGAGTGGTTAAATCTGCTTGGCCTTGCGGACCGCGCAAATCAACCTTTTAACCGATGCTCCTATGGTGATCAAAGAATGTTGCTAATCGCTCGGGCGATGGTGAAGCATCCACAACTCTTGATCCTCGATGAACCCTGTCAGGGATTGGACGAAGCGAATCGACAACTGGTGCTATCGTTAGTGGCACTGATCTGTGCATCAAGCGAGACAACGGTCTTGTACGTTAACCATCACGCGGGTGACCGCATAAAAGGTATTGATCGAATTTTGAATATGGCTGACTACTCTTGAGTAACCAGAAAGATTCTCAGCACCGCTTTGCCAAAATCACTTTACTGGCTTCTGTGATGGCAATGGGATTCTCTCAAACGATTCTATTTGCAGTGCTCGCGCCTCTGGGTCGAGAAATTGGGTTGTCTGAAATTCAGGTCGGCGCCATTATTTCAGCATCTTCTCTGACGGTCTTTATCGCGATGCCAATCTGGGGCCGCGTCAGCGATACCTGGGGTCGGCGCAAGGTCATTTTGATTGGCTTATTTGGCTACAGCATCGGCACGGTGTTGTTTGCCAGTGTATTTCAAGCGGCGTTGATGGGTTTCTTTATCCCCACCACGGCATTTATTTGTTTGACCATCGCTCGTGTGACTAATGCCGCGGTCATGGCTGCCACACAGCCGGCTTCTACGGCTTATATGGCGGATATCACGAGCATCGGCACCAGAACCAAGGGTATGGGCCAGATCGGTGCGGCGAATAATCTAGGCGCTATTCTCGGTCCAGCAATTGGTGGTGTTTTAGCCGCCTACACGTTGCTGACGCCCATTTGGTTTTCTGCAGCGGTGACACTGATCGCGGCCATTGCGGTGATGATGGTCTTGCCACCGGTGCCTGGACAGGTCATGAAGACGAAACCACCGCGTCTTAAATTCACAGACAGACGAATTCTGCCGTTTGTTTTTGTCGGCATTTTTATGTTTATGGGATTTGCGATCGTGCAACAGACGATGGCCTTTCGGTTTCAAGATATTCTGAGCTTGACCGCTGTTGAGACAGCCCAAGTGGTGGGCATTGGCATGATGTTGTCGGCCTTCTTTTCCTTAGTAGCGCAGATGGTGGTATTACCGAGACTTAAGGTACAGCCCTTCACATTGTTGAAGATCGCGATGCCGATATTGATGGGTGCATTTCTGATGATGGCGATGGGAGATACTCGTCTGGTACTGACCACAGCAATGGCGATTCAGGGGTTTGGCATGGGGCTTGCCGGTCCTGGTTTTATGTCCGGTGCATCGCTTGCTGTGTCTCAAGAAGAGCAGGGCAGTGTTGCCGGTGTGGCTAATTCCTGTGGCCCGCTAGGCTTCACCATAGGGCCACTGTTAGGCACTTTTCTATACTCGATCCAGCCGGACTACCCCTACTGGTTTACCTGCGCTGTCTACGTGCCACTGATGCTCTTCACGCTGACTTTCAGATCCGCACGTAGTTAGTGCATGGATTTACCCAGGTGATTCTTCTTCACCAGTAGGCGAGTATTCTGCGCCAGGCTTGTGATGCCAATCTTTTGTTTGCCGGGCCAACGGAACCAGTGATGTGAGCCGTAGGTTTTGTTCTCAATGCTGACATCCCCTGCGAGCACCAGTATCTCTAGGCCGCTCTCGGAATGTTGATTGATGCGTTGTCCTGAATTCAGTTCTTGAACCATGACTTGCTCAGATTCAAACTGATGCAGGAGCAATGTGGTCACACCGTCAATATTCAGCTTCGCAGCCCCTAGTGCATCAGTCACCACATAAGTTTGGTCATCTTGATGCATCTGTCTCAACTTGACGAATATTTCACAACCGCTTTCGGTGAAAGGTTTATGGGAAGAGCCGATGGGGTTTCGAACGTAATGACCTGCTGGATAGTCGCCGGATTCGTCGGAAAACACACCGGACAGAACATAATACTCTTCGCCTCCGGTATGACTGTGGGCTGAAAAGAACGAACCGGCTGCATAGCGGACAATGGTGGTTGCCCGGGCCACCTCATCGCCATCCCGTTCTAACATCCGTCGGTCAACGCCCGCCAAGGGTGAAGGCAGCCATTCAATTTGGTTGGCATTGACGCTGGCAGGTTGGTTGAGATCCGCAAACAATTGCATGGTCATGGTCCCTTTGATTTTGTTAAGTTGTTAAAGAGAGGGGAGAGTCTAGAACGTCATGACGGGGGGAAATAGTGTTTGGGAACGAATAGCGCTTATTCGTCCTTTAAAATATCGTAACTTCCGTTTCCTATGGCTCGGTTCTGTACTCTCCTATCTGAGCGGCCAGCTCACCATGTTGGCCTTTCCCTGGCTGGTTCTGAAGCTTACCGGAGATCCG
>JBLHQQ010000145.1:0-7160 GCA_047625245.1 Candidatus Azotimanducaceae bacterium | reverse complement strand
ACCGAATCGAAGCCTGAGATTTGTCTTTCTGTCACTGCCGCAACAATTCCCGGTACGGCAACCCCCAACTCCATTGCGGCATCAACCGTCCAGCGCCCGGTACCTTTCTGACCGGCTCGATCTGAAATCACATCGATCAAGTCACCATCAGCCAAGTCATCTCGCTGATGAAAAATATCCGCAGTAATGTCTAACAGATAAGACCGCAACCTTCCCTCGTTCCAACCTGAGTAGGTCTCGGCAATCTGTGAGTTAGATTCGCCGAGCTGATACTTTTTGAAATGATAGGATTCGGCAATCAGCTGCATGACGCCATACTCGATACCATTGTGTACCATCTTGACAAAGTGTCCCGCGCCGTCAGAACCGACATGGCCAAAACAGGGTTCACCTTTTGCCTCGGTCGACAAAGCGGCAAAAACTGGTTTTGCTAATTCAAAGGCATCGACGCTACCGCCCACCATTAGCGAGGCGCCATTTCTGGCGCCTTGTTCGCCACCGGAAATCCCAGTTCCGATGTAGTTCAGTGACCTTTGCTTGAGCATGACTTCACGCCGCATGGTATCTTTATAGTGGGAGTTGCCACCATCAATAAGTATGTCTCCACTGCACAAGTGCGGCAGCAGATCACTGATCACGCTATCGACAGCGTCACCGGCAGTGACCATCATCAGAATAACCCGGGGGCAATCAAGGCTTGCGACAAAGTTTTCAAGACTATGTGTGACCTCGGCTAAGTCTCGTAATGAAGAGTCTTGTATAGCAGAGCCTTGCATTTCCTTGCCTTCGAGACTCGCCGCAAAATCATTGCGCTCACCTTCCGCGTAACTATAAACGGCTAATGGCACTTGATGATTCAGCAGATTAAGCGCCAGGTTGCGCCCCATAACACCCAACCCAATCAGGCCAGCTTTCGCTTTCGATAATTGACTCATTTTACTCACACAGTCTGGAAAACTAATTCGAATGTATTAGACGTGCCGATAACGGCTTACACTTCCGTTATCATAGCGAATTCTTGAACGATGCCGTTAGTTGATCGAGGTCAATGCTGATCGCTCTCAGTTTCGCCATTATTCGAGGTTGTATAGATGTTTCGGATTCATTGTGAAAAACATTCTTTGCTTCACACTAACAGCGCTACTGTTAACCGCGTGCGCCACCCCCAAAACAAATAGATGTTTTTGGCAGAGCGAATCGCTGAGGGTGGTGAAACAAGGTTTATCGCACGGATCGTTGTCGAGATCCGAGCCGGTGACTATATGCATATGGGCCCAGCTTCCGGTGCCTTCTTAGCAGCATTTAGAGAATTATTAATGGACTACCCAATGTCTGATGGAAGCGAGCAAATGCGCCCGCTTAGTCTAGGCAGGTTAAGACCGCACCCTCAAATGCAATCTCGGCTTTAAGAGATCGCGTGATCAAACAGCTCGATTCCGAACTTTTGAGCAGCTTCAGCGCTGTTTCCTCACTTTGGTCCGGACACAATATCACTTTTCCGGAAATCTTGAAGTGCGTGAACTCCATACCCTTGCCCAGCTTGGCTATCGCACCGACAAAAAGTGTCTCGGGAGACCAGAAGTCCTCGGGGCCACCGAAGTCAGCGGCTGCAGAAGTCACTATGCTCGGAAGCCCTAGGGATGAGACTTCGACATCGTTGCCATTGGATTTCGCTTTGGCTTGATACTGGTGCGGAAGTGGTACCATAAAAGCTCTCCTATGATTTACCAAACATACGGATCCCAGTTTGGCTTCACCTTGAGCTAGATCAGAGAAAGGACGTTTGACCCATGAAAACAATGCTTAAAATTTTTGGCGCCGTACTACTAAGCCTCGTCATCGTCGTCGTGGCTCGAACCTTGATGCACACACCTCCGCCCTTCGCAGACATCACCCAGGTCAACATCGAGATTGATGAAAACGAAGCAGCGAAGCATTTGTCTGAAGCCATTACTTTTAAGACCGTGTCATTTCAGTCGACGGCAGACAAACAACCAGAAGAGTTTTCGAAATTTATTGAATGGGTTAAAACTACCTACCCCGCGGTCAATCGTGATCTCGATCTTGTCATGTTGAACCAAACAATGCTCTATAAGTGGCAAGGTTCGGACCGGTCAGCGAAGCCAATCCTACTTACTGGCCACTATGACGTCGTCCCGGTCATTCCCGGTTCCGAGTCGAAATGGACTCATCCACCCTTCTCAGGTCACATCGCCGATGGGGTTATCTGGGGGCGCGGTGCGCTCGACGACAAGAGTGGCGTGGTGGGAATTTTGGAAGCGGTAACCTATCTTATTGGTCAGGAGTATCAGCCGGCCCGTACGATCTATTTGAGTTTTGGCCACGATGAAGAGATTGGTGGTCCCAATGGAGCTGGGGCAGTCACTGCACATTTGAAACAGAATAATGTCCAACTGGCCTGGTCATTGGATGAAGGATCCTTCGTTCTGAATGGAATATTGCCAGGTCTAGAGACGATGGTCGCCGCTATCAACGTCGCGGAAAAAGGCGGCGTAACTCTCGACATAACCGCCTATGGCGCTGGTGGACATTCCTCTATGCCGCCCAAAGACAACGCCGTTGGGCTATTGGCTGAAGCCATCGTGAAGCTACAAAAAAACCCAATCCCCGGCGGGTTGGAGGGACTAAGTGGCCAAATGTTCAACGACATCAGCAGTTACTTTCCTTTTGGCATGCGAATGTTGTTTGCCAATCAATGGCTGTTTGGCTCTGCAATTGATAGTCAGCTGAGCGGTTCAGCCAGTACCAATGCTATGTTGCGCACCACCACGGCACCCACGATGCTATCCGGCAGTATAAAGACGAATGTGCTGCCGATCGAGGCGATTGCCGCCGTTAACTTTCGTGTCCATCCACGAGATACGCCAGAAAGTGTACTGGCTTATGTAGATCAATTGGTTGGTACCGAGAAAGTGAAAGTCACCAGCCGTGGTGGCCGTGGCGCATCCGAGGTCTCTGATTGGGAGTCCCAAGGATTTAAAGATATTAGTCGAAGCGTTCGTGAAGTCTATGGCGAAGTTGCTGTGGCACCAGGATTAATGATTGCAGGTTCAGACAGTCGCCACTACGGACAAGTCGCCGATGATGCCTACCGCTTCAATCCTTTTATCGTCGGCCAAAACGACCTGGCGGGTTTCCATGGTACTAACGAAAGCATGAAGGTTGAGAATCTAGCCAAGGGTATTCGCAGCTATATTCAAATTATTCGTAATGGAGCCAGTCACTAGTGACTGACTAGCGCTGTGGTTTGCCAACCGCCAGAGCGTTGACTCTTTTACAAACTGGTTGGATTCTGGCACACCAAAGTGAACTTTGAGAGCATCCATATCTTGCCATTCTTCATAGAAGACAAAGTGGTTCTCGTTCTCAACATCGATTTGGACACTGTGCTTGCCACATTTGGCGCAGAAATAATTTTGCACCCGGGAGGTAAAGGCATCTTTGATGTCAGTCTGGATGGCAAACTCATCTATTCGAAGTACCAAAGCAGGAGATTTCCAAATTCTGGCGAGGTCGCAGAGCTAATTGAGAAGCGGATTGAGAAGCGGATTGAGTAATGGGGTGCGAACCAATCCGCTGGCCTAGTTACCCAGTACGAAGGTAATTTTATTCCTCACTCCGGCTGTATCGATTTGCTCGCCATCAATTACCTTTGGTTTGTACTTAAACTTTTTCGCGGCTTTGAGCGCCGAACGGTCGAAAATCGAGTTAGGTCGATTTACGCACCATAGGCTGGATTGGACATGCCATAGGCAGAATCAAGATCGAAATTCGCCACCATTTTCGGCTTCAGCAACTCGGGTGCTTGACCGGGCGGCGGTGGTTTTTCTCGACGCTGTCGATATCGACCAGCTGAGAATTCTGTGATTCATCAAGTGCCGCGTCACCACCATCGTGGATTCCCTCCTGACTAGTGCTTAGATCAGATACACCCCACTCTCGCTAACCCTAAAACTAACCACAGTCAAAGAAGTTCCTATTGAGCCTTGAGTATCGCTAGCAACGAGCCCTTAAGATACAATCAGACGTGGTTTCTACGCCGGTTTCTATACGGTAAACCTCGTGGTCCTCTGCAAACTATTGGGCGAACTGGGCGTTGCTTAATTTTAGTTCATGAATCCACTCGCGGTGTTCGGATAACTCATGGATCAAGTCGTGCTTTTCTAACATCGTTTACACCCAGTTCTACTTGTTGATAAGTTCCATTATCCAGCAGGCGAGAAATTGTTTACTTGACCTGTGTCAGGCGACCGTGAAAAAGGGGATTAAATTGGCCGATAACTTCCAAGAATATGAGCAATACGATGCGTTGGGTTTAAAGAACTTGATGGATCAGAAACAAGTATCGCGTTCAGAGGTCATAGAAGCAGCCATCTCTCGGGCCCAGGACAGAAACCCTGCGATCAATGCGATTGTGACCCCGTTATATGAACAAGCTCGCGCCACAACAGAGGAAAGCTCGAATGGACCTCTATCTGGCATTCCCTTCCTGATAAAAGATTTGGCTTACGTCAAAGATGTACGCTGCAGTTTTGGCAGTCGCCTCTGGAAAGATTTTGTGCCTGACCACGATGGGGACATCGTGTCGCGATATCGCAAGGCTGGCCTGGTCATTATGGGGAAAACCAATACACCTGAAATAGGACTCGCCTGCACCACAGAACCGGTGCTCTTTGGTCCCTGCAAAAACCCCTGGGATCTGACGCGGACTACCGGTGGTTCCAGTGGTGGTGCGGCGGCTGCAGTATCGGCAGGCATTCTGCCAGTCGCCCACGCAACGGACGGCGGTGGATCGATTCGAATTCCGGCATCCTGCTGCGGCCTAGTTGGGTTGAAACCAACCCGCGGCAGAACCCCCCTCGGACCAGATGTAGGAGAAGGCTGGGGTAGCATGGCCACTGCCCATGTGGTCTCCAGATCCGTACGAGACAGCGCGGCGTTTCTTGATGCGACCCACGGACCAGCAAGTGGCGACCCCTATGGCGCGCCACATTTTTCAGGTTCCTTTCTGGAGGCGATGTCTCGAAACCCTGGCCGCCTAAAAATCGCAGTCGACCGAAAGGCCATCAATTTAAGTCAACCAGACTCAGAGGTCTCCGATGCCCTTGCTGCGGCCGCAGCACTCTGTGAGTCTCTTGGCCATCAGGTAGAAGAAAAGAGCTTTGAGTACGATCGAGAAACTGTCGGAATGGCCGCAAATGCTTTGGTCTTAACAAATGTCCGCAACAACATATTACGTCGCGCAGAACTGATCGGTGTTTCTGTGACGACAGACGTGATCGAGCCCTACACCGAACTTTTAGTGAATCTGGCCAATGAAATGAGTGGAGAGACCTATGCTCGAGCTATGTTCACGATCCACGCCGCGACTCGTCAAATAGAAAACTTCTTTACCGAATATGATTTGATTCTTAGCCCTACGGTACTTTTACCTCCCCCTGAGCTGGGTTTTATGAACACCAGCAGCACAGACTTTGAAACCTACAGCGATCACTTTAATCAGTTCTGGGGCTATACAAATCTGTATAACGCAACCGGCAACCCAGCAATTTCACTGCCTTTAGCATGGTCACAGGAAAAGCTTCCGATCGGCATGCAACTGGTCGCTTCCATGGGTAACGAATCACTGCTATTTCAAATCTCAAGACAATTAGAAGAAGCAGCACCCTGGTTTGACAAGATGCCACCTATCTCAGATTCGCATTAACAAAGCGCTCTGTTCAGACCTGCCACCACGGCGCTATGATGCGCTCACCAAAAAACATCAAATCAGGAAATGACATGCTCAAGCTTCGCGGATTTACCATCAGTAACTACTTCAATATGGTTAAGATGGCTCTCATCGAGAAAGACATCCCCTTCGAATTCGTTGATGTACGCCCTAGCCAAGAGGAAGACTTCCTTAGCATCAGTCCAATGGGTAAAGTGCCTAGTCTCGAAACAGATCAAGGCTTTATCAGCGAAACTGATGTCATATTCGATTACCTCGAAGATCTTGGCCAGGGCCAAAAACTACTACCCGAAGATCCTTATCAGCGAGCCAAAACCCGCGAGTTGATCAAAGAGATCGAACTCTACATCGAACTACCTGCACGAACTTGTTTTGCAGAAGCGTTCTTTGGTGGCTCGGTGAGTGATGAGACCAAAGAAAAAGCTAAGGCTGCCCTCGAAAAAGGTGTGGCCTGTCTGAAGCGAAATGGAAAATTCTCACCCTTTATCGCTGGTGATAGCTTTAGTTATGCAGACATCATGTTTATGTATTCAGTAAGCCTGGCGGGTTCATGTGCCAAACGCGTACTCGACATGGATCTGATGGGAGACTTCCCGGAGGCCAAAAAACTCTTGGCGGAACTTAATGGTCGAGAATCCGCGAAGAAGGTTGCGGCTGATCAAAAAGGCTAGATCGAGACAGGGCAGCGCTTCATCAAGCAATGAAGCGCTGTCGAACGATCCGACGACAAATGTGTCACGAACAGACGTTCACCACATTCATCACTTCACTCAAGCAGCATTCCTCTTTTTAAGCAGATCGACTCGATTGGGAATGTTGTAGACGTAACCCTCGCTTGTTTCACTGGCAAGGAAGCGACGTTTCACCTCCGCATATTGATCGGCTGAGAGCCTATGCTCTGTATGTGTCACATCTAACATTCGTTTTTCGTATTGCGCCCAAGAATCCATTTGTATGTGGTTCTCAAAAAAGTATTCCTCCTCAAGTTGAAACAACCCCGACCTGACGCCTCGCTGAATCGCTTCAAAGGCGGCCTTTCGAACCAACTCTTCGTCGTGATACACCTGCATAATATTGTTGAAAACCCCTGAAAATACCGGCTCGGAAAAATAGGCGACACCACCAGGACGTAATACGCGATAAATTTCCTGAAACACAACGCCGAGCTGATCCAGTGGAACGTGGTGTAGTGATTTAAACATCAATGCAATATCGAATGACTGATTCTCTGCATCGATGTTCTCGGCACCAAAGCTCTTGAAGGTCACCTTATCCAGATCAGCTATCTGCAAATTTTTACGATGCTGTATCTCATCCACCTTTGCGCCACCAAAATCTAGCATGCGAGTCAGGACTTTAAACTCATTTGTTTGGTCTTGTGATTCTGGACCGATCAACGACATAGAAG
>JBLHQQ010000144.1:0-7167 GCA_047625245.1 Candidatus Azotimanducaceae bacterium | reverse complement strand
GTACTTATCCAGGGTTTCTTTAAGTTCCGCACGATCACTCACTCTTGCCAGACCTTGCACCGCAGAGCTCAAACCGGGTGAGATGGTCAAAATTTGTTCGAACACAGGAATGGCTTTCTGCCAGCTGCCGGCAGCTTCCAGCGCTTCGACTTGATCGCTGAGGTCCATAATGGTGTTCTGGGTTTTGGCTAGCTCGATTTGTTGAAGGCCGTCGAAGGGCTCCTTGGATTTAGGTAAGATTTTCTGAGCTCGGCCAAAAGCCTCGGTCGCAGCATCGTAGTCTCTTTCAGAGAGGAGGTTGAATCCCGTCGACATTTCATCCTGAAAGCGATTGCGGGCAAGCCGGTTGTTGATGCGCGCAACACCTTCTCCGGCGGCTTGCCAGAGTGGGTCGAGGGCGGCGGCATCTTTAAAAGCGGTGAGGGCATCTTGAAGGTTGCCATTACGTTCGATGACGCCGGCGTCTTCCGTCAGGCGCAAAACTTGCTGTAGATTCATCGCTCGGGTGAGTCCCGCTTTGAGTGCAGCGTCGGTTGGCTCTATGCGCGTGATGATCTTGTAGGCGGCGGTCGCAGCTTCATAGTCTCCGATATCGAGAGCATCTATTCCCAGATTCAAATTTTCAGAGAATACCTGTTCTGTTTCTGCCAATACCTCTGTAAGTAAGGCGATGCCGTCTGTGTAGCGATCGACAGCCACCTGCAATTGCTCTTCTCGATAAGCTTCATCACCCTTGATGCCGAGTTCAGTGGATTGATCGTAGCGATCTCCTGCCCAGAGTCTGCCGCCGACGTCTTCTACCGCTACCTGCAATCGGAGCAACTCAGCAGCCTGGTTTCGACCGAGCTTGCGTAGTTCTTCTAGCTTGGCGAGCTCTAAGGGTGCAATCACAGCAGGTTTTCCCGTCAACGGCTGAGTATTTTTTGCCTCAGGGATTGCCTGATGGTTAACAGTTGGATTCTGTGGCGCAAGGGAGCGAGTGGTATCTGAGTCTGGCAATAATAAAAACAAACCCGCTGCGATCACTAATAGAACAGCTAGCCCGACGACGACAGAGGGCATCGAAATGCCAGTTCGGTCCCGGGGCGAGGTGTGCACTGGCACTGGGCTAGTTAGATCTGTTGCCGCTGGTGCAGGGGCCGCAACTCGATCGAAGTTAGTGGCGCTCAATTTCTGGTTGTTTTGGTCGCCGGCCTCGTCCAATAAATTGGTTAAGCTTGCGAACTCGTTGGGCCGTTCGTTTGAGTTCTTTGCGAGCATGGCGAGCAATAGATGCTGAACACCTTCGTCGAGGGGTGTGCTGTGGCTGTTGCCAGCCTCCATCCAAACGTCGCCAGTTAAGAGCTTATGCAAAATTTGGGCAATACTGTAAATATCGGCCGGCGTTGCGAAGTGTGGGTTGTCGCCCAGAGTTTCCGGCGCGAGGTACTGCTCAGAGTTGGGGCTTGCAGGTAAGCCAAAGCCATCGAGATATGGCGTGCCTTGGTTGTCGATTAACAATCGATCAGGTGTCATTCGACCATGATGGAAGCCAAGGCTATGGGCATATTGGACAGCGGTAATAATCGATTTCAATTCGGGCCAGAGTTCGGTAAAGCTCCTCGATAGATCAAGAGGTGCAAGGCCTTTTTTATATTCTGAGACAACGAACACTTGACCTTCAAATTCAGATACTCGGTATGTGCGAAGGAGGTTGGGATGCACCAGGGCCTGAAATCGATCTATGTCCTGCTGGACATTTTCGAGAGCAGCCGATGTCTCCAACAGAGATATTCGTACTCGCTCGTGTGTCGGTTCGTAATTTGCCAACCACGAGGCGCTGCCATCAAGCTTGTGAAGCAGCAAATAGTCGGCCGCGAAGGTCTGCCCTTCAACTAGTTGAATCGCCATAAGGTCCTAAAAAGTTGTCAATTAAACACGAGACTAACCAGACGGTTAGTTCTCGACTGGAGTGTCCGTTTCAGCCGCATAGATATCTTTTAGTATGCGTCGCCATTGCTCGTACTGTACGTCAGCAGTGCCTTCGAGTTCGATGGTCTTGCCTTCTATATCTAGCACAAATGGCGTGATTTCCGATCCCAGTGAGGCACTGAGTTCTTTCAGCGATTCTGCATGAATTTCCGCATCTTTACGGATATTGAGACCGCTCCGAATTGACTGGATACCACCAAGCACAGCACCAGTACTGGCAGCCTGTGAAGCATAGGTTGGACTATCAGCGCCAGCATACAGCCCACCGACAATCAAAGCAGCACCGCCAATGAGCCGATTGCGAGCTTTTACGTCCAACTGCCGAAGTTTGATGGCCTCACCATAGGTTGCGTAGCGCCATTCGTGGTAGGAAGGCTTCATATCTCGATAGAACTGTCCGTAGAAATCGTCGAGGGTGTCAACAAACAAGTACTCTCGCTCTTTGATCCGCTCAACGCGGCTCAGCATTCGATCGGAATCTGCCGGTAACTGACTGACAGTTGTGACGCGGCCTGACTTGTCGAGGTATTTACCAAAGGCATCCGGGGCCAAACTCTCCGCATATTTCAATGAAGACACCTGACGTATCACTTGGATGCTTGAATCGTTCATCGATTCCCGATGGGCAAGAATATCGTTTGCAATGTTATTGTAGAGGTCTTGAAATGGATCGTCTCTGACATCCTTCTCGTAGGAAAATTTACTCGCCTGGTCCTTATATTCCTTGTCTAACCAGACTTGGCCCGTGGCGTCGATCACAGAGACGGTGACAATCAACATTTCACCGTCGGAAACTTCTATTCGACCGGTGATGTGAAGATCGACAGCTTGCGATGGGGTGGGAGTGACTCGAACTGCGCCCCAATTGCCGGTTTGCTCCATGGTGTCTTTTAGATGGTAAGCCAAAAATTGTGTTTCAGCTCGGCGGACATCAGGAATGATGAGCTGCTTTTCGAGTTCTTCTTCGGTAGTTGGAATATTTGGGTCGAAGGGAATAATGCCGATATCCATATAGTGGTGGATAGGTAGTTCGTATTGCGCTTGTTTCGCAGGTGTGACGTTAGCCTGCACATACTCGGTGGTCGAGCAGCCAGAAAGAGCCAGACTCAAGCCGAGACCCGCCGCCGTTGAAACTTTTTTAATTGTTAGAAGCATGTCTATAACCCTTCCTTGTATCGCTTGTATTCTTCCCATAATTTGGCCTGCAGCTCTGGGTCAGCCTCGGACATCGCCGCTTCACGCAGTTGTTGGGCCACAATATCATCACCTTGGGGGTCGGGAATGTCACCCTGGTTGAGATCTGGCATCTCTGTCCTTGCAATAATCTGTTCCGTGGGTTCGTCTTCGCTAGAATCCTCCGGTGGTAAATCCATCATCACACCGGGTTCCCCATCGGGGCGTTGAATGCCGGCGGTGCCTGTTTCTGGTGGGGGTGCTGTACTCAATACGGCTTCTCGAGCATCTCCGATTTGACCGTCGAAGATAATGAGTGATTCATCAAGTTCGTCTTCTAAAACCGCGACCTGGCCATTACCCTCGACGATTACACCGCCGCCGGGTGCGCCCAATTCTCTATTGTTAAGTTCTGGGGAGCCGACTTTGGCGATCAATATCGAGCGGGTTGCAATGACGAGGGCAATGTTGGCCTGCTGGAGCGCCTCATTGGTTTCCTGGAATGGATCTTCACCATCCCCAAATCCCGGTGAACCCTCGAGTTCGTCTTCGAGTAGTTCGATACCTTGAGTTGCGATGATCACCGCAATTCTGGCATTGCTGAGCAGCTCTTCAGCCGCCGCGAGCTCCGCATCGGTTTCGGCATTGGCCACCGCTTCACCGGCTTCCTGCAATGCGACACCAGCATTGGCAATGGCTTCTTGAGCCTTTTGGATTTCATCCTGTAAATCTGATGGAATCCCCTGTCTGCCGGCGTCGCCGCTCTCAGCTTGGCTAGATGCTTCAGCGTTTTCACCACTTTCACTGTTTTCAGCCTCGCTGGATCCATCCGAGTTGCCCCCGGCTGCGGAGACCTCGACGATTTCGTCGCTGCCACTTTCGCCACTACTTCCCTCGGCAAAGACGTCTCCCTGGTCGACATCCGCGTCGTTCTCGACTTTAGGCATCAGCGGATCAACGTCTTGAGAACCAGCTTTGGCAATTTGTTCACCCGCCTTTTGCAAGTCATCGCCAGCCTGGGTTTGAGCGGCTCGTTGATCACCAGCTTCAGAGCCACTTTCACCAGAGCTCTTCGCACCCGGTTCTCCATCCGGCTCACCCTTTCTGCCGGACTTCTTACCCTTGGGACCCTTAGCAACCTCAGGACTGCCACTTTGACCTGGTTTCTTTCCTGAAATGTCAGGTAGTCCAGGGGAAGGTAAGCTCGGTGCACTCGGTCCAGAAGAAGGGCTTGATGGCCCGCTTTTACCACCCGACGGTGGAGAAGGTTGCCCCGGTGATTTGCTAGGACTGCTGGATGGGGGTGAAGGAAGGCCCCCACTTGAAGGTTTGCTTGGAGAGGGAACGCTTGGCGTTGGAAAGGTCGGTAGGTTTTTCGATTTACAGCCGCCAATGGTCAGCAATAGCGCCACCACGGCGATGGGTAATAGCCCAGAAGACCGCTGTAGTCGGCAGTTTAGTGAAAGGTCTGTTGGGCGCATAGCAATTATTCCTACGAACTTTGAGCTGTCTGGGCATTTTGTCATGATTAACATGAAAATTGCCTGAATAAAGTTCACTATATGTTCGGTAAATGTTTAGTCGTATAGTCCTATGACCTGTTTCTAGCCGAAATCGTTCAACTGAGGCCAAACTATCGCCACTTGGCGGGTCCCATGAGCCGAAGACGGATTTCGATATACGCACTGTCTTAGTCAACTTAAGAAGCTTTTGGAAGGAATTGAATGAAGAACCTGATTGTCCTCAGCTTACTCGCAACCCTGTCTCTAGCAGGTTGTACGACAACTGTTGTAGTAGAGGGCACTGTACCCACACCGCTGGTCCGAAAAATTCCCGCTCGAGTGGGCATCTATTACGACGAGAATTTCAAAAATTTCAAACATACTGAGTCGCTAGAAGCCGAGGGCACATGGAAAATCGATCTTGGTGACCAGAACGTCACCTTCTTCCGCAACCTAATGGGTTCTCTTTTCGAGTCGGTTGCGGAGCTACCTGGGCCAGAACCCAGTGCTGAGCTGGCTGGCCAGCTGGATGCCTTACTAACAGCACGGATTGAGAAGTACGGTTTTCTGACCCCCGGTCTGTCTGGACTCAAATTTTTCTCTGTTTCTATTCACTATAGGATTACGATGGTGGACATGAGTGGAAACGAACTGGCCGATTGGACGGTTGTTGGCTACGGCAAAAGTGAAGGTGGTGCATTCGGTAATGATCGCGCTCTCGGTGATGCAACCATGATGGCAATTCGAGATGGCGGTGCAAGGATTGCTATTGGCCTCACCGATCGGCCAGAAGTTGCCAAGTGGGTAGCCCGTCAGGGAGAAACGGACAATGAAAACTAAGATTGTATTGTTACTAGTGTCAATTGGCCTTGTGGGCTGTGTGACGGCGAGAGTCGAAGAGCAGCGGTCGGCTAACACAGGTATTCAAATAGAAGAAGCGTTAGTAATTCTGGGTCGGGCGAGCTACAACGACCGGGAAACCGAGGAGAGCTTTACCGATTGTCTAGCCTCGGCGCTAGGAAGTGGGGATCAGCCAGTCACACTGGTCAATCAGGAAGAATTCAAAGACTCACTGTACCCCTGGTTTGAACCTCGAACAGCACCGGCAAGCAGCGATGAGCTGAAAGAATTATTCCAGCAGCCTGGGGTCGCGGAGCAAATTCAACAATCCAATATTCGTTATCTCGCCTGGATAGACGGTGATACCATCACAACGGATCGAGGCGGTAGTTTTAGCTGTACGATTAGCTCTTTTGGAGGTGGTTGCTTCGGCATGACCTATTGGGAGGAGGATGCTTCCTACGAAGCTTCGATCTGGGATCTAGATAACTTTACGACCGCAGGCGCTATCAGTGCAGATGCCAACGGGACCTCATATCTCGCTGGCCTCATTGTTCCGATACCTATACTTGCGAGACCTGGAAACGCTGCCTGTAAAGCGCTTGCTAGTCAATTACGTAGCTTTTTGACGGATGCCTAACGGCGCTGCAGGTGGTTAGTTCACATCTGAGCTAATGCTGAATTTAGCATCGGGCGCATGTTCTTTAACTTGATAGTTTTGATGCAGGCTCATACCCTCGGTCCTAGCCAACTGTCCATCGACAATCCTGGGTCGAAAGCGCATGGTTGAGACAAAGTCTCGCATCAGTTTTCTATCAGAAATTGGCACATTACCTTCGATCACAACAGCATTTCGTACCTTGCCATCCTCGCGAATGTCATATTGAATTTCGACAAACAGCTCGTTACCTTTCTCGACCTCCACGGGATGGCGATACAACACGGGCTGAATGGGAACTTCAGGCAGTAGCCGCTTTGGCCGCGCAAATAATTCATAACGCAACTGTTCCTGGACTGGATCATCGGCCAGTAATTGCCAGGCTTCAAGGTACATATCGCCAGCCCGAGTGTTTGCAGTGATGGTATATAAGTCAGCCAAAGCAACGAGGGCTTTTGCGTGGTCAGCTTTGTCGGTCGCGGGATTACCGCGAACAATTTCTAGCGCACGCTCCATCGGTCGTTCTGCGTTGACTCGACCATAACCTTGCTTAAATTTGGTGCGAGCTAAGCCCTTGAGAGGGTCAATCAGGCGGAGGTCGGTATCACCGTACTTGCCTTCGATAATAGAGATTGAACGTTCCAATATGCCGGTAGATTCTCTAAATAAGCGGTCCCGGTAAAGTCGCTGTTCCTGTGTAGTACCGAGGGGTATCGAACTGCCTCGATTAGCAAAATATTTACCCAGTTTGTTTAAGGTTGGCATCAACTCCTCGCTCGCGATCCCATAGGCCTGTTCGCTGACCTTTAGATTGAAGCGTTGTTCCTGATCTGCAGCTTGATATTCGCCTCTGGCAATTTTTATTCCAGCTATGCTTTCGATAATAGGTATTTGACGTGGCGTGTAGACACCGTCCTGTCGGTGGACGATGTGTTGTGCGCGTCTTAACGAATCCTCGGCTTCTGTGTGCAGGTCCTCTGCATTTTGGGTATAACTTTTGACCATCAGAATATTGAACAGATC
>JBLHQQ010000143.1:0-7179 GCA_047625245.1 Candidatus Azotimanducaceae bacterium | reverse complement strand
GCGCATCGGCGAAGGAGGCTGCCTTCTTATAGGCTTCAATTGCATCGTGGATACGTCCAACATCTTCAAACAATGTACCGAGATTGAAAGCCGCCAGAACATTTTCAGGATCTGCCTCGAGCGCCTGATGGTAATGGTCTTCAGCGCTGTCATAATCACCCGCTTCCTGCAGCAGCCGCCCCAGATTAACATGAGCATCTGAGTGTTCAGGGTCCAGTTCTAACGCCCGGTGATAGGCTGCGGGGGCATCTTCAGGGCTGACGGCTTCCAGATCTACACCAAGATCAAACCAATCATCGCTGGTAAGTTGCTCACTGAATTCTGCGTCTTCGGCTGCTTTTCGTGCCAAAGGTGCAACTTCACCGGCAAGATCAGATATTGCAAAGTTAAAATGGATTTGCCCCGATTCAGGGTTGTAGACCTGGTCTTCATCACGAATAACAACTGCGCCGCCATCACCACTAATACGCAGAGCGGTGAGGGGACGATTCTTTGGTAGCCTGGCTTGTAATTGAAATAGACTTTTATTGATTCGACTGCGCTGAACTCCGGCATTAAGAAGCTCTTTGGCAGTACGGAGCACAACGATATCCTGAAAGCTAAACCGATAATGCTTGTTATCACCACGATCTGCGTCGAGAACGCCCCGCGCAATATCTCGAATGGTGCGTTCTGACAGTTCGAGCAGTTCGGAAACTTCTCGGGTTGAGTATCCCTTCATCTAGTCAACATACTCCAACCCACATGAAAGTTACTTCTTTGCGGCTTTTTTCCGCGGGGTCTGTTTTTTTGTCTGTTTTGCATCCGCTTTTGTTTCTTTCTTTGTAGGCTACTTCTTTTTGCTTGGGTTCTTTTCGCTTTCCGTCTTACTTTTCTTGAGCGCCTGCTTGGCTGACCTTGAGCCGGTTTAATCCTGAGCTTTTAAGGCGTTCATAATATCAATAATCTTGGCTTCTGGCTGCTCTTCTGGGGCAACAACGATTTTGTCACCATTTACTTTTCGCTCAATCACCTCGAGCATGTAGTGTAGAACTTCGTCGGCATATTTTTCTGGCTTGAACTCTTCCGACGATACCCGTTCTACTAGCTGGATGGCGAGGTTCAATTCGTCTTTCTTAATGTCAGCATTGGGTATGTCTACCTCATCCGTACTGTGCGAGCCCGTCGTCTAGCGGGTGAATCATAACCAAATAGCACTTACCCCGGGCAGCATACTTTGCCAGCACATACTGTCCGTTCGCAAACCCATAGCCTTTGACTCGATCTTCTTTTTCTACTAGCTTGCCGACTGTGGAAGAGAGTTAGACTGGTATCGAAACCCTGCCAAAAGAGATCACGCCGGAACCTGTTGCTCGTGCTGCCATAGAAAATCCTCACAGGGGTCAATCTAAGTGCTGGTTTTTTCTAAAAAAAGGACGAGAGATATGTCCCGAAATTAACATCCATTAGCCACTTAACGACCCGCTCGGCGGATCATATCTTTGGCAATCACCGTTTGTTGAATCTCCGAGGTTCCCTCATAAATCCTAAATAGACGGACGTCTCTGTAAAACCGTTCAATCCCATAATCCTCGACATAGCCTGCGCCACCATGGATCTGCACAGCTCGATCGGCCACCCGACCGACCATCTCGGTAGCAAACAATTTGCAGCTGGCCGCCAGGGCCGCGACATTTTCACCGGCATCCCGTCGCTTGGCTGTATCGGCAAGCATGCACTTTGCCGCGTAAGTTTCGGTCTGGGAGTGGGCCAACATACCTTGAATTAATTGAAATTCAACGATAGCCTGACCAAATTGCTTCCGCTCAAGGGCATAACGCAAACTATCTTCAATCAACCTCTCGGCAACCCCGACGCTAATAGCACTGATGTGCAGTCGCCCTTTATCTAAAACCTTCATAGCGGTTTTGAAGCCAACATTCTCTTTGCCACCGACCATGTTCCCCACAGGAACCGATACATCGTCAAACATGACATCGCAAACGTAGGTACCTTGCTGACCCATTTTTCGATAGGCCTTACCCAATTCGATACCCTTCGATCTCGCATCGACCAAAAAGGCTGAAACACCTCGAGCACCCGCTTCGTCAGGATTCGTTCGAGCAAATACTGTAAAAAGGTCGGCCTTGGGGGCATTGGTAATGAAACGTTTGGTGCCATTCAAAATATAGTGATCGCCATTTTTCTTTGCGGTGGTTTTTACTGACGCCGCATCGGAACCGGAGTCTGGTTCTGTGAGACAGAAGGAGCCTATAATTTCGCCCGTTGCCATGCCTGGCAAATACGTTTGTTTTTGCTCCTCGGTACCATCGATCACTAGGGATTGAGAGCCAATGCCAACATTGGTGCCAAAAACTGATCTGAAGGCAGGGGAGGTGTGACCAAACACTTGAGCGACAGCAACTTCTTCACTCATGTTAAGACCAAGCCCGCCATATTCCTCCGGGATGGTTAGGCCGAACAAACCCATTACCTTCATCTCTTCTATGACTTCATCAGGAATCGCGTCTTCTAGACCCACCTGAGATTCCAGAGGTCGTAATCGTTCGGTCACAAACTTCTCGACGGTATCCAGCAGTTGCTTGAGGGTTGCGTCATCTAGAGCCATGATTGATATCCATTCACTATAAGTATTGGGTGTCATAAAGACGAAATCGAACTTCGGCATTAGTACGCAGAGGCGCTATAATGCCAGTCATCGCGACCTCGTATTGTATGCGCGGCCCATACAAATCGCCACTTGGTGAAACACTTAACACTAACAAGGTACCTAGCATGTCATTCAAATGGGACGATCCCTTTTTCCTCGATGATCAACTCACCGAAGATGAACGCCTAATTCGAGACGCAGCCCGGGACTACTCCCAGGACAAGTTACAGAGTCGGGTCAAACAAGCTTTTCGCGACGAGAACTTTGATCGTGAAATTATGAATGAGATGGGTGAACTTGGTTTGCTCGGGCCAACTCTGCCAGAAAAGTATGGTTGTTCGAACGTCAGCTACGTTTCTTATGGCCTTGTCGCGCGAGAAGTTGAACGAGTCGATAGCGGCTACCGTTCTGCTATGAGTGTGCAGTCCTCTCTGGTCATGCACCCAATTTATGCTTACGGCTCTGAGGCGCAGCGAGAAAAGTATCTACCGAAGCTCGCTACTGGAGAATGGGTTGGATGCTTCGGCCTGACAGAACCCGACCATGGCTCAGACCCTGGCAGCATGATCACACGAGCCGTGAAAACAGATGGCGGCTATTTACTCAATGGCGCTAAAATGTGGATCACCAACTCACCGATCGCTGACCTCGCCGTCGTTTGGGCTAAACTCGATGGCAAGATCAGAGGTTTTATTGTCGAGCGTGGTACCAAAGGATTCGAAACACCAAAAATCGAAGGTAAGTTCAGCCTGCGAGCCAGTGTGACTGGAGAAATTGTTCTGTCAGATTGCGAAGTGCCGGAAGAGAATCTGTTGCCAAATGCAAAAGGCCTGAGTGGCCCATTTGGTTGCTTAAATAAGGCGCGATACGGTATCGCCTGGGGTTCAATGGGTGCTGCGGAGTTCTGCTGGCATGCGGCACGGACTTATACACTGGAAAGAAAACAATTCGGTCGGCCTTTGGCGGCGAATCAGCTGATTCAGAAGAAACTTGCAGACATGCAAACAGAGATCACACTGGGATTACAGGGTGCGCTTCGAATCGGCAGGTTAATGGATGATGACAATTGCGCTGTTGAGAACATTTCACTGATGAAACGAAACAACTGCGGTAAGGCTTTAGACATCGCTAGGATGGCGAGGGATATGCATGGCGGCAATGGTATTTCCGATGAATATCACGTCATTCGCCACTCCATGAATCTAGAGACCGTCAACACCTATGAAGGAACCCACGATGTTCATGCGCTTATTTTAGGTCGAGCTCAAACGGGTATACAGTCCTTTACGGGCGCCTAGTACTGTCGCATCTAAAGATTCCGTGATATCATTCTGCAATTGTTGTGCTGCTAAATAGCGGCACAACTGTTCGCTTCAAGTACGCGTAAAAAACACACATTTGTTTGAAATACTGGCTGAGTTTCTACTCGCTAACCCTCGTGCCAACTTACAAAGAATACCGACAGTTCGACTCTTCCATTCTCGTTCCGCTGGGTTTAAGTTTACCCATACAAACGAAAAAAGACGGAAGATCTAGAGGAAAACAATATTAATGGGGTGAGTTATGATTCGAGTATTAGTGGTAGATGACCACAAACTAGTCCGCACAGGAACGTGCCGATTGTTGGCGGATGAAGAGGGTATTGAAATAATCGGTCAAGCCGCAAGTGGCGAAGAAGCGATCATGGCGGTGAGGGATCAACAACCTGATGTCGTGCTGATGGACGTCAACATGCCGGGTATCGGTGGACTTGAAGCAACCCGCCGATGTCTTAGAGTTGACCCAGAACTCAAGGTCATTGCCGTCACAATCTACGATCAAGAACCTTATCCCTCACAATTGATGGGGCTCGGCGCCGTGGGATATCTGACCAAGCGTGCAGATGTCAGCGAAATGGTTCGTGCGATTAAAAAAGTCGTCTCAGGACAACGATATTTGAGCGACGAAATAGCTCAGGAACTTGCACTTAAACCCTTTAACCCCGACGAAATGTGTCCCTTTGGAATACTCTCCAGCAGAGAAATGCAGATCGCTATAATGGTCACAAATGGTCAACCGGTGCCGGATATCTCGAAGGCACTGTCATTAAGCCCAAAAACGGTGAATAGCTATCGGTATCGAATTTTTGACAAGCTGGGGGTTAGAAACGATGTCGCTCTCACTAAGCTTGCGATAAAGCACCGCATAATAGACTCTGGGATCGCTGCATAAAGAACCCAGAGTGACAATTGACGAGAAACATCAATCCGAGTGCCATACTGCTTGATAAGCGGATAGAAGAGTGCCGACACTGTCCGCGAATGCGCGCTTATCAAAAGCACAACCGCGTTCGATTCCCTGAGTACTGGAATCGTCCCGTTTATGGCAGCGGCCCTAAATCTGCCCTTACGATTGTGGGCCTTGCGCCTGGCTTGCATGGCGCCAACAAAACCGGACAACCATTTACAGGAGATGCCTCGGGAGATTTGCTGTTCCGAATATTGGCAGAGCTCGGAATAACGGACGATGTCCGAATCACTAATGTGGTCAAATGCGCACCGCCGCAAAACAAACCCCTCACCAGTGAGCGTAAGAATTGTCGAAAGTTTCTTCGATTGGAGCTAATCGATCTGACGCCACAACCAGAAGTTAACGTGCTTTTTTGTCTCGGCCGTATCGCACACGAAGAAGTACTTCGTACACTTGATCTTCCAGCAGCGAATTTCCCTTTTGCCCATGGCGTTACCCATCAACTGGGCGCAACCCAATGGGTTGTCGATTCCTACCATTGCAGTCGCTACAACATCCAGACCAACCGCCTGACTGAGTCAATGTTCAGAACTGCGTTACAATGTGCCGCTCAACTTGCTCGATTAGATCATGCACACATTTGACTCAAAAACCTTTCTTAAAAACCTGACCACCCGTCCGGGGGTCTATCGTATGTACGATGAAGGGGATGCAATTCTCTACGTCGGCAAAGCAAAGAATTTGAAGAATCGAGTGTCCAGCTACTTTCGAACCACCGCGCTAGAAGTAAAGACGATGGCGCTGGTAGCCAAAATTGATCGGATCGATGTCACCGTGACCAGCAGCGAAACCGAGGCGCTGTTACTCGAGCAAAGTTTGATCAAAGATCTGAGTCCCCCCTACAACATAGATTTTAAGGACGACAAATCTTACCCCTACATCTTCCTGTCGAGTAAGGATGAGTTCCCTCGGCTCGCGTTTCATCGTGGTGCGCAGAAGAAAGCAGGTCGCTACTTTGGACCATTTCCAAGCGCCTACTCAGTGCGCGATAGCCTGAATATTCTGCAGAAGGTTTTCAAGGTAAGGCAATGTGAGGATTCTTTTTTTAAAAATCGAACACGTCCTTGCCTACAATATCAAATCAAGCGCTGTTCAGGCCCTTGCTGCGGCCTCGTTAGCGCAGAAGACTATGCGGAGGATGTTCGAGATGCCAGCGTATTTCTGGATGGCAAGAGCCGAAAACTCATCGATGAATATGCAGACAAGATGGATAAATCTTCCCACATCCTGGATTTTGAGAAGGCAGCGAAATACCGAGATCAAATCGCCCATTTACAAAGAATTCAGGAACAGCAATATGTGACACGAGGCGACGGCGACATCGATGTTCTTGCTGCGGTCTATAACCCAGGCGCCGTGTGTGTGGTGTTAATGGTGATTCGAGGCGGACGCATGTTAGGCAGCAAAACCTACTTCCCCAGAATAAAAGTTGAAACTAACGAATCGGAACTACTGCAAGCGTTCATTCCTCAGTTCTACTTGGCCGGTCGAGAAATACCGAAAGAAATCGTCGTCAACAGCAAGCTCGAAGAAAAACTATTGTTGGCCGAAACCCTCTCAGTGAAAGCAGAAAAAAAGGTCGTGATCAACGACAGCGTTAGGGGACATCGCGAACGGTGGCTACGCCTGGCGGCAACCAATGCTGAACAAAGTCTAGGTTCTCACCTGGCAAACCGTAACAATTTAATGCAGCGGTTCGAAGCACTTCAGGCTGGATTGGATCTGCCGGAGATACCCCAGCGATTGGAATGCTTTGATATTAGCCATACATCCGGCGAAGCAACCGTAGCCTCCTGCGTAGTGTTCGATCAAAACGGCCCACTTAAATCAGATTATCGTCGGTTCAATATCGAAGGTATCACTCCCGGCGATGACTACGCTGCGATGGCGCAGGCGCTGACACGACGCTACACGAGATTGAAAAAAGGTGAGGGTAAACTACCCGATGTTTTGTTTATTGATGGCGGTAAGGGTCAACTCAAACAAGCTGAAGAGATGATAGAGGAACTCCAGATTGAAGGGGTGACGCTAGTCGGTGTCGCGAAGGGGCCAACACGAAAAGCTGGCATGGAGAGCCTATTTCTCTCCGGCCAACCGGAAATAGTCTTGTCTCCTGACAATCCAGGGCTGCATCTAATTCAGCACATTCGTGACGAGAGCCACCGTTTTGCGATTACTGCGCATCGCCAGCGCCGGGGTAAGAAACGCCAACAGAGTGTATTAGAAGGTATCGATGGAGT
>JBLHQQ010000142.1:0-7180 GCA_047625245.1 Candidatus Azotimanducaceae bacterium | reverse complement strand
CACCGGGCGTGATGCGACATTTCTGCCTCCTCAGCGCTGTTTTTTCTCTCTTCCTGCTGAATTCGGATGGTGTAAACGCAAGGTTTGAGTCCATCGTTTTAGATACGGGTACTGGCCTCAGCCAAACACTACTAGCTGCCAATCAGCGACTGTATATTTTTAACGTGGACGAAGATGGTCATCGCTCCTATCGGATTGGTGAGGCAGCCGAGGGTTACGTACCCGGTAAAAAGGTCGTACCGATTGCTGAGGATGCGATTTTTGTTGATACCTTGATCACATCGAATGGCCCGATTGTGGTGCTTATTTTCCCCGGTGAGGTCCGCCGCCTGGATGATGGCGAGCGACTGCTAAACTTTGAGAGCATCTACAACGTACCGGTTGTTGATTCGCTTCCGCGCTATCATGCATTTCGAGATATCAATGACGATGGGTTGGATGATTTTTTGATTCCTTCCTTTTTGGGGTATTTTCTATCGGTTCAGCGAGCAGACGGTACGTTCTCGCCGCCTGTGACGCTCGCGGCGACGCCAATCATGGATCTGTCCTATAACAGTCATCCCTGGTATCAAGCAAAAAGTCTGTTCTTGGCGGATATGAACCTCGATGGGCGCAAAGATCTGGTTCTTTGGGATCAGGATCACTTTATTGTTCACCCCCAGTTGCCGTCTGGGGACGTGTCTGCATCGCCATTTAGCATTGCGTCGATGGTGCCGTTGGATTTCGATAGTGTTGATGGCATGTCGGTTCGACTATCCAATAAAGATCAATCGGATCAAACGATCACTGTGGTTCACAGTATCGATGACTATGATGCTGATGGCTTGCCTGATCTCATGACAATGCGGGTAAAAAGCGAGGGAGTATTTCGCAAGACCACGACCTTTTCTCTGCATCCCGGTATCGCCACAGATCAAAAGCAGATCACATTTGCGGCCGAACCAAGCTCCAAAATTGAATCGAGTGGTGTTCAATATGAGATGCAAGTTCAGGATCTAGATGGTGACCAAGACCTGGATCTCGTGGTTTCTTCAGTGCAACTGGGGGTCGGAAAAATCATCGCTGCATTGCTCACTAGCTCCGTCAAAATTGAGTTGGGTTTTTATACAATGGACCAGGGTCTCTACCCTCAAAAACCTGTCACAACGCGCGAGATTACCGCAACCTTCAGTCTTTCTAGTGGCGAGTTCTGGCTCCCGGCAGTGCTGATACAGGATTCCGATGGGGATGGACGAGACGACCTCCTGGTTCAGGAGAGTGACAATCAAATCAATGTGTTTATTGGTGAAGCCAAGCGTGGGCTATTTTCTCGGGATCCTCGGGAAATCGAAGTCCCGATGCCTAAAGAGCCTGATCTCATTGAAATGACTGAAATTAATGAAGACGGTGTTCAGGATTTGTTGATTCGGATTCCACCGCCCCTCGAAAACGCTAAAGGCCAGCATCGCGCCGTGCTTCTGATATCAGAACCCTTGATATCAGCGCCATAGATAGCATAGCCCTCGATATTGCAGGGCTCTTTATTCAGAAAAAGCCCCCGGTTTAAACCAATTACCTTAAACTGCCATCTAACTCCCAAACCACTTGCCCAGGTACCCGGTGACAGAAGCGATATTGGCCGAATCGATGGCCGATGAAAAAGAACTCGAGCGAGCGCAAGAACGGGCGTTGGTTGAGCGTGCCCGTCAGAATGACAGCCTTGCCTATGAGCGGTTGTATGAGATGCACATTGGCCGGGTGTTTGCGCTTTGCGTGCGGCTTTGCAACGACCGTGATATGGCGGAAGACCTCGCCCAGGAAGCATTTGTACTGGCCTGGCGTAAGTTGGACAGTTTTCGCGGAGATTCCGCCTTTGGTAGCTGGCTGTATCGCATCACGACCAACACAGTGCTCAGCTATCTTCGCAAACAAAAACCCTTTCGAAACATGTTGGATATTGATGACATTGAGGACGAGGGCCAGAAAGAAGACATTGGACTGCGAATGAGCCTCAACGACGCGATTGCGGAATTGCCCAACGGCGCAAGAGCGGTCTTTGTATTGTATTCCCTGGAAGGCTACACCCACGACGAAATCGCGGGCTTATTGGGTATCGCCCAGGGCAGCAGCAAGGCTCAACTGCACAGAGCCAGGCAGCTATTACAGGCAAAGTTGAAGACTGATGAAACCAATTAAACCTTTATTACGAACATTGCGTCCAAATGATTATGAACGATAAGAGCGATCACAAGGTAGATAGCAGCATTAGCCCAGAATGGGAGATGCAATTGGCACGAGAGGTGCGGGCTCTGGATATGGAAATTCAGCCGGACCGCAACCTTTGGCCCGGTATCGAGCGCAAGATCGAGGAATTTCCCCAGTCAAAAAAGGCTGATCTTTCAGCGACCTGGCTGCGGTTTGGGATGGCGGCAAGCGTGTTAATGGCATTTTCAGCGCTGGTCATGAGTGTCACAGATTACCGTTCTGATAGTGGCGCTGCACCTCTGGTGTCTGAATCTCGGCCCGGCACATTGGAAACGATGCAAGTGGAGTATCTAAAAACTCGAGATCCATTAGTCGCACAATTTACTGAGGCCAACAGGGATTTGGCGCCTGACACACTTGAGGAGCTTTACCGGAATATCGAAATTGTGGCTCAAGCCCGGCTCGACATCGAAATCCAGGTAAAGCAAGACCCAACCAATCGACGCCTGATTGAACAACTTATGCGAATACACGAACGGGAACTAGAACTTCTAAAACAGGATTTCTCACAGCCCTCACGATCGATGTGATGAGATAGTCCATGCGATCCCTCAAAACGGGACCAAGGTATAAAAATTATGAAGAAATTGATGGCAGTATGCGTCTCAGTATTACTCATTCTGGGGAGTGTTTCTGGTTTCGCACAAGAGTCTGTGCAAGAGATCAAAAACGCCAGATCAGATGGGTACGTCAGGATTAATGTCCTGCGAGGTGAGATCAGCGTTGAAGGCTGGGATAAAAACGAAGTCAGTGTGATAGGCACTCTAGATGAGTCTATGGAAGAGTTTATTTTTGAGGTGAAAGACAAAGAAACTGTTATCGCCGTAAAACTTCCGCAAAGGAACAACAATTGGTGCTGCCCAAGGGAAACTGATCTTGTGATTAAAGTGCCAAAGAATAGCAATGTGGCAGTTTCATTGGTGTCTACTGCGGCTTCCGTCAACAACATTCATGGCGGATTGGAACTAGGTGGCGTAAGTGGCGAGCTTAAGATCGAAAACGTTTCGGATCGGGTTCGTATCACTAACATTAGCGGCGAAGTTACCTTACGAGAAGCTGATGGCCGAGTGCGGGTTAAAACCATCAGCGGTGACGTCAACGCTTCAGAGATTAAGGGTCCCGGTGTGTTCAGTTCGGTAAGCGGTTCGATTGATGTGTCCCATTCCAATGACGATTTGGATCTGGAATCCGTCTCTGGTGATATTGAGGTGACAGACAGTTTGGTACGGGCTATACGCGCCAATTCGGTCTCTGGCGACGTTGAAATCGATGCGGAAATGACGGAAGGCGCATCGATTGAGTGCGGCACCATGAGTGGCGACCTTCGATTGATGTTGGGTGGTAAGATCGATGCTCGATTCGATGTGGAAACTGGTTCAGGTCGAATTCGAAATCGTGTCACCCCGGACAAAGCTAAGAAGTCCAAATATGTTCGGGATGAAACGCTTCGTTTTACAGTTGGAAACGGCAAAGGCGAAGTTATTGCCTCATCCGGTTCCGGAAACATTACCCTCAATTAGTCAGTCAGCACCCATGGGAGATCTCTCATCGGTGCGTCTAAATATGCAGCTTAAACTTAGAGTCGGTTACCTTCGCTATCAATCAGGATCGCCTTGCCATATCCCAGGGCGTCTAGATTAGACTGAACCTTGTCTTTATCCCCCACAACAATCCAGACCAGACTTTTAGGAAAGATAACCTTCTGCGCAGCATTTTCAGCCTGTTGCCGAGTCACAGATCTAATATTGTTGGCGTAGGTGTCGAAGTAATCTTCTGCCAAATCGTATTGCACAATCTGAGCCAGAGAACCGAGAACCGCACCGCCGGTTTCCCATTGGCCCGGTAAGGATAAAGTATTGTTCTGTTTCGCCTTGGCGAGTTCTTCCTCATTGATCGGAGACTTATCCAAAAAGGCCGTGATTTCCTTCATCAACTCTTCGAGGGATGCTGCTGTTTTATCGGATTGAACATTGGCCAGTGAGTAGAAGAAGCGCTGACCGCGGGCATCAAAAATGCCGGTGCCAGCGCCATAGGACCAGCCTTTATCCTCTCGTAGATTCATGTTCACTCTAGAAGTTGAAGATCCGCCGAGCACATCGTTCATCAGTATGGTGGGTAATTCAAAATCGTTCGACTTAGGCGTGGTGACGTGACCACCAATGATGAGTGACTGCACAGCTTCAGGACGATCCATCAAGAAAATTGTTGGTGTTTTCGAACGCTCAACTGCGGAAATATTTTTTACTGGTACCTCGGCTGCTTTCCAGCTAGAAAATTTGGCTTCTAACAACGGCAGTACTTTTTTCAATGTGACGTCGCCAACGACCAACAGAGTAGCGTTGTTGGGTTTGAACCAGGTTTCATGAAATCGCTTGAGATCACCCACTTGTATACTGGTCACTGATTGGACTGTACCGGATCCAGAGAAGGGATTGCTATAAGCATGTCCCTCTCCATAGACGAGGCGCGGAAAAATCCGTAGTGCCATACCCTGGGGACTGAATTGCTCCCGACCAATAGCGTTAATCTGTTGTGTTTTTAAGCGAACCAATTCCTTTTCTGGAAAGGCTGGGTTCAAGACCACATCTGAAAATACATCGAGGGAACCTTCCAAGGTTGTGGTCAAGGCTGAGAAATTCACAACCGAAGTATCAAGGTTCGATCCAGCACTCACGCTCGCACCGAGTAGTGATAGTTCTTCACTGATCTCAATGGCGCTCCTGTCCTTGGTGCCTTCGTCGAGCATGTTCATTGCCAATCGAGCGACGCCCGGGGTAGCGAACTGATCCGCTGAGTAGCCCGCATCAATCGAGAGCATCATTCGTATTACAGGTACGGCGGTCCGTTGGGCGACAATCACCTTTAAGCCATTGCTCAAGGTCGCTCGTTGGAACTTCTCAAAGCCAACGTCCGGTGCAGGGCCAGGTTGTGGAATTGCGCTACGATCTACACTTTCTTCTCGTGTTGCAAGCTTAGGAAAGGGGCGAATTTCGAGTTGATAGAGTCCATTCGACAACCACTTTGCCGCGGTGTCGCGGAGCTGATTACGAGTAGCATTTTTGATCCAGCCAAGCTCGAGTTTGTAGTGGGCTGGATCACCTGTATAAATATAGTTGGAAGCAAGGATGTCTGACTTGCCGCCGAATCCACCGATGGTTTCCATGCCTCGAACAAAACCACTGATGGTCTGAATTTTTACCCGTTCAAGTTCTTCCCGAGTTGGACCCTTGTCGAGAAACTTGTTCAGCTCTTCGGTAATGATTTGATCGATTAGGGCTTCTGATACACCAGGGTTGATCGTGGCGGATATCTCAAAAGTACCGGCAATTTCTCCGGCTGAAGTATAGGCGCTAACAGAAGATACCAGTTGCTCATCATAGACCATACGCTTGTACAACCTTGAGCTCTTACCTGAGCTAAGTACCGCAGCGGCAAGGTTCAAATATGTGGTATCTATAGTGCTGTTACCTTCGATGTTCCAAGACTTCATCATCATGGTTTCGGCAACACGGTCGTAGCTAATTTCCTTCTGAGTGCCGGTGAGCTTATGCACCCATTGCTGATGTTTAGTCAAAGGAGGTCCCGATTCGATTGCGCCGAAATAATGTTCAACCTTTTTCTTAACTTCTTTTGCGTCAACGTCTCCAGCAACCACTAGCACAGTGTTGTTGGCGCCGTAGTAGCGCTTAAACCATTCATGAACATCGTCGACTGTCGCAGCTTCAAGGTCATCCATCGAACCAATAGTGGTCCAAGAATAGGGGTGCTCATAGGGGTAGATACTACTGTATTGAATTTCTCCAGCACGACCGTAGGGAGCATTTTCTCCTTGACGCTTTTCGTTTTTGACCACGTCGCGTTGTTCGTCCAGTTTCTCTTGAGTGATCGCGCCGAGAAGATTGCCCATTCGATCTGACTCGAGCCACAAAATACTATCCAGGGCATTCTTGGGTACATTTTGAAAATAGTTAGTTCGATCTTTGTTAGTTGTGCCGTTGATTGTGGTCGCGCCCAGGCGTTCCGTGGCCTGGAAATAATCGTCGTCGAAGTTTTCGCTGCCATTGAACATCAGGTGTTCAAACAGGTGAGCGAAGCCAGTCTTGCCACGAACTTCGTCTTTTGAACCGACGTGATACCAGATATTGACTGCAACGATGGGGGCTTTGTGATCTTCATGCACAATCAGCGTTAGACCGTTATCGAGTTTGAAGACTTCGTGAGGTATATCGACGTTAAGGTCGAAGGGGTCAGTTGCAGCGACTGTCGAGTGAGACAGGACTAAACAGAAGCTAAGTAGCCATAGTTTTGGCTGAGCAGAGATTTTCATGGACGGGGACCTTTTTTCCTGTTTGTAGAGTATTTGTTTAGTGTCGTTTGAGGAATAGTTTGATGAGGCTAGTATAATTAAGCGAAGGGTTCAGTTGAACCCTAACTCGGTTCAACTGAGGGTGTGGTGCGTTAGTTAAGCTTTTTTGACTTCCAGTACTTGGTCCCTTGCAACGTAGCTTGTAGAGCAAGGCCATTCTCGGTCAGTTGATACAGAGAGACACGGTTGACGACAGTAGTAGCTAAGCTGGCTTCTTTTCCCTTGTCACCGGAGTCATTGTTATGAACAACACCTTGGCCGCCTCCTGCAGAGAACACCGCGTAGCCATCAGCTTTTTGTACCTCAGCTTTGGCCGACGGTTTTTCACGATATACGCGCTCTAATACTTCGGTGCGCATATCCAGGATTTTCTGCCGTTTTGTCTCTGCCCTATCTGCGTTGGCTAGAGGAGAAATAAAAGTCATTGTTGCAAAAAGAATTATTGCGAAAAGAATGGATGGGGCGGCTAGTTGTTTCATTTCGACCTCGAATCTTGTGGCGCACTGCCACGAGTGACTGGCTATAATAACGCACATGCCATGCGAGTTGTTGCATGACTCGTGTCAGATT
>JBLHQQ010000141.1:0-7212 GCA_047625245.1 Candidatus Azotimanducaceae bacterium | reverse complement strand
GGCTTCCGGTACATGGCCAGCAAACACAATGCGCTGTTCCACACCGGCTGTTTTCGCCAGTTGCTGGAGGGACAGTTTGAGTGGCCCATCTCCGACAATCACTAGAATCGCTTCCTCAAACTCAAGCCCAGCAAAGGCCTCGATGAGTATATGAAGCGACTTTTTGTCTACCAAGCGCCCAATCGTACCAATCACCAGAGCATCTTCATCGAGCCCGAGTATTTTTCGAGCATCTTGTCTGGCTAGAACCTTATCTTCATATTTTCTGGGTAAAGCATTCGGCAATGTGAACAGTCGATCTTCACTGCTCAGTGATGGACAATATTCACCTATGTTTGTCGTCACGGCATCCGAAACCCCAGCAATCAAAAAGTGTCGGCGCCAGAATGTGACGAAAAGCTTTCGAGTAATACGCCGAAATACATGATATTCATGGGCAATGCCTAGTAATACCGGTAACGGCAAAAAATAGCTCATGATTCCCGCTAGATAGATGGCCTTGTATCGATGGGCTATTACGAGGTCAAACTGTTGAGGTTTTAAGAGTCGATACAAGCGAAGAATTTGGCTGAGCTTAAAGCCTCTAAGATCCTCCCCCGGTTGCTCAAGAAATATGACGTTTTCACCTCCAACACCTTTAACAACACCTGCATCGTGGCCACCTCGAAGAAATACGGTGGTGACACAATCGTTGCTAAAAGCATCCACATACTGACGGCAGACCGAGACAAAAGGGCCATTGTAGTCGTGAGAAATCTGCAGGATATGTCGAGTCATGGGCGAACCCATTGGACTATCAATTTGCACCTATCAAAATAAGCCTAGCAGGATGTACCGATCGAACTGTACGCACAAAAATTGCATCATCAAGCCTGATCGGGAAATTTTAATAAACCTTCAAAGCGGCTGGCGAGTTCTGGTTGATCTTCCCAATTTTTCATAAATCGATCGAGATCTTTATTAAATGCTTTCTGAAATTTTTCCGGGTTTTTGTGTTGTCTCATCGCATCTAAATCAATAATCACCGGACCGTTTGATCCCATCAAAAAATTCGTTGCCTTTAGATCGCCGTGGCTAATTCGGCTATTCGACAAATACTGCAGCAAAGTTGCTAACGCTTCAGGTTCACCGTTGGTCTGCTTCATGTCACGGAGAAATGCCAGCGCATCAGGTCCTTCTATATATTCTGTAATGAAGTATGCCCTGCCGCGAAAGGGCCCGAGGCGATGCTCAAGCATTGCCAACGGCCTTAGAGAGGGGATACCTAAAAACTCCATGTGGAAAGCATTCGTCCAGGATGTCCAGGCCCGCGACTTCCTGAAAGCTCTAGTAAAGGCGTGCCAAGGGTTTTTAATGTTGTAGCGTTTAATCACGAGGTGGCGACCATCGACTTGAACCCGCGCAACCGTCGCTGTGTTACCAGCCTTCAAAATCTCTCCCTGCTCGATATAGGCATCAGGATTACTCAAGAGATCCGCCATGGGTTGATCGAAGGCATCTCGCTCACAGACCAGGAAGTGATTGAATGCAGATTCACACTTAAATCTCGTACAGTCTCTAAAGGCCTTGTCGAGAAAGGAGCGCTTACGGGAATCGCGGCTTAGCGTTACCTGGCTATGTAAATCAATGACACGGGCTGGATCTGCGACCCACCCTCTAACAGCATCATAGGCGGGTAAAACCACCTGAACGAGATCATCAAAACGTGGAAAGAACTGAGCGAAAAACCAGCTCAAATTTTCGAGGCTAGTTTTTTCTTCTAAAGGTGGTTCGGACTTTCGAGTAACACCACCACCGTCAATGGTGTAGATGCGCCCTTCGCTCATTAGAAAATTGGCGAGATGGATGTCAGTCTGAACGACACCTTGATTGTGCAACTTAGCAATGATGATCATGGCCCGGGTTAGCACATCGACTCGCTCATCATCTTGCTGAGCGGAGTTCCATCGATCCTGTAAACTCTCAGCACCCTCTAAGTATTCCATCGCGAGAGCCTGACCATGGCCAGTCAAAAAACTTGCCTGCCAACAAAACTGGGGGGATCGAACACCGGCCAGCGAAATGTGGCTCATGCCACTACGCTCTTTTGCTGCATATCTTTTTGCTTGTCGACCTAGGAAAGCTTTGATCAAAAACCGTTTACCCTCGCACTGAGCAAGCCCCACGATTCTTTTTCCCGGCAGTAGTCGAAGGAGTTTAATGAACTCCATATCGACGACTCTACCGTCGTCTAGTTTGCCCTGTATGACAAAAGGGACTTTGACTTCCCTTTGCGCCTTGATGAGGGTTCCTGAATCTACAACATTCATTGATGTCCCTGTTGCGTCAACCACCGACGCTATCGAGCAGCGTTCGCATCGTTTCCATTAGTCGTTTTTCCAGATTCCTTTTTGCCGAGAACTGTTCTCAAGAAAACTTAAAATTCGACCTATTTCCTTTTTGTCCCGCCCTCTTAAGCGATCAATTCTCCGGTATTTCAAATAGAACCTGAGCCTATCGGTATTCGACAGCGCCACAGAGGCCATTTTGTCCAGAAAAGCCAAGTCCCTCACTACTCCTCGCCTGTTACCCAGTAGGTAGATGGAGCGACCTGCCGGACAATCTATCATATATATTCTAGTGGGTGCAGAGATGCTGACCAAAAGGTTACGCCACTGAAGATCATTATGGATAAACCGTTTCCCATGCATCAATCCGACTACCTTCGCCAGAGCGTGTAGCATCCCTATTCTCCAGCAACGATTCCCTAACAGTTCTGGATGACTTTGATAAATATTACGTAAGTCAATGGTTTGCGATGCTTCTTCGGAGACGATCACACCCCAATAACGACCGAACCAACGATTTCCCTCACCCATGGCAATTTGCCGTGGGGTTGAAATTTGATTCTTCGAGAACCAGCCCGCATTTCGCCACTCTTTGCTAACGCGAGACCAGCCGAAATAGCGGCGCAAATATTTTCCAGGCCGGAGATATCTTTTGACGTAGTAAAAGCGACCATCAACCTCAACTCTTTGGGTGAAGTTAGTCTTGGAGTCATTGATCAACCCGCCCCGGTGCTTGAATGTTTGTTCTGCGTTGGCAAAAGCTCGACGTTCAACATCAGATACTTTCGGAGCCAGTCGCCAGGTCACCGGCTGAACTCCAGATCCCTGAGGAATTTTGATGATCGTCCGTGATCTTTGAAATAGAGTCTGTGGGCTTTTTTTACAACTCCGCGCCAGAAGACCCGATCTGCCAACCAGCGCGCTCTATAGTCTCGACCAGAATAGGACCGAATAAAGCGCATTAGGTCCGTTCGGGTGAGACCCGAATCAGCAGCAGAAAAGAGCAAAGCAGCAATGTCTTTTTCTCTCCAACGCCTTGGCACCAGCCCAGAACGTAATTGAGCGCGATGCAAATCAATCAGATGGAGATGATCGACGTTTCCCGATTCCAGAGTTTTCTCAGGTATAAGAAAATGGCAAATATAGAAGTCGCGGTGATTGACGCCATTTTCGTGGAGGGTTTTTGCGATGGCACCGATTCGATGCAAGAGTTGCCGTTTTAGCCCCATAGTGTGTTTGTTGGCCAACACGAGCTCTTCTATACTCATCGTGTGCTCAAGAGATTCAGTGATCAGGCATGATCTAATTTGGGCAGGATTATGACCTTCACTACCAAAAGCAACAGCATTCATCGTCTCGACATTGAGTTGTTGCAACCTACGTATCGCATCGTGTTCATTGCTTGCGCCTAAAACAGGCAACCGCAGCTGGAGCAAATTTTTAGCGATCTCAATCCAACCGACGCCGAGATGGACCTTCGCAAAGTAGGCTTTGCCATTTAACAAAAACCTAAAGGTGCGACGGCCCTTCACCTCACGATAGGTTTCGCCATCGAGGCCCACAATGTCGTCTACTAGCGTTTCAGCGTCAAAATTCGCGGCTAATTCTTCAGCAACAAAATTCATTCCAATGCATCAACTATTTCGTCGACAGCGCGTTCCGGCATACTATAAATGTCAGCGAACTGACCAAACTTAATTCCGTTGGCTTGCCATTCCTGACGTTCTTCAGAGAGCAGCATCTCTAAAAGTAATTTGTCGAAATCCGTTTGATCATAGGGCGAAGGCACCAAGCGTCCTGCATTCGCATCCCGAATATAGTGAGCGTACCCACAAACATCTGTCGCGAGGACCGGCAAACCTGCCACAAGCGCTTCCAGCAAAACAGTACCGGTATTCTCCGTATAGGCCGGATGAACCAACAGATCTGCGCCGAGCAGAAACCGTGGAATATCATCTCGTCCTGACAGAATCGTCACCTTCCGCTCGACGTTAAGTCTTCGAGCCATTCGCAGAAAAGCATTTGGATTGTCTTGGCCTACTGCCATCAACCGGGTTTTTTTCAGGATCTCGGGAGGTAAGCTACTCATGCCGAGTAAGATTCGATCCAGACCTTTGGTAATAAAACCAGAACCCACCATCAATAATAAGTACTGATCTTCTTCAATGCCAAACTCATCCCGAAACTCTTGCCTTAGCTGTTCGCTATTGGCTGGCGCAATCCTGTCCCTGGATATCCCCGGAGGCAGAAGCTTAAACCTCTCCAGTTGGGTTCCGTAATATTTTTGGAATAGCGGTTTTTGCACCTCAGAAATCATGAGAATACGGGTATGCGATTCTGGTTCAAAAACTGCTCGTTCAAACTTGGAAAAATGTTTATAGCGAGGAATGGCTCGATAGAGTGGGCTTCTTTGAGTTTGCGCCTTTTCCTCATAACAGGAGTCGGCTGCATAGTAGATATCCAGACCAGGCATTTTGTTGAACCCAACAACGCCACCTACGGGACGTCCCTCAAGATGCTCCTTGACCCAGACGCCGTAACGCTCATACCGTTTATGATTTGTGACTGCCGTCACCGGTACGATCACAACTTCAAAACCCTCTGGTATCTCGCCCTGCCAGGAGAGCGTGTAGACGCGAATTAGATATCCTCTATCCCGACACTGCAGCGCTACTCGAATGAAATCACGTTGAAGACCGCCATAGGGGAAATACTTAAACAAGCAAAAGGCCAACTCGCCCTTGTTAACCTTCTTTTTCTGTAACGAGAGTCCGACCTGCTCAATGATCCGTGAAGCTTCTTCGGGCAGCGAGTAGATATCTGCCGATTCCGCAAAGGCTCTACCGCGTCGCCACCATTCTTCTCTTTGGTCCAGTCTCAATAATCTCTGCAATCGGTCATTCAGATCTGATTGTCGATACGGGCTAGGCGCTAGCTCTCCGACCCCAGCTTCTTCGACAAAATGACCATAACCGCAAATATCAGTGGCGAGTACAGGTAGTCCTGAAACAATCCCCTCTAATAATACAATACCGGCGTTTTCATCCATCGCTGGGTGCAGCATCAGGTCTCCCGCCAACATAAACTCTGGGACATCATCACGGCCAGACATAAACACAATCCGATCGCTAATACCGAGCAATAGGGCTAATCGCTTAAATGGCGCCTGATTGTCTTCTCCGATGATATAGAACCAAGTCTTCTTCCGCAGAGTTCGATCGAGGGATTTGAATGCATAAAGCGCGCGAGAAAGACCCTTTTTGATAAAGCCAGAACCCACCATGATCACGAGTTTCTCATCATCGGTAACGTTCAGCTCGCGGCGTTTATTACGCCGTATTTCTTCCGCATTTTTCGGCGCAATTCTGTCTCGAGAGATTCCCGGTGGTAGAAAATGCATTCGAGAGTTTGGCGTGTTGTAGTATTTCTTAAAAAAGGGTCGCTGGGTTTCTGAGATCATCAATATTTCAACAGATTCTTGTTCACCAAACACTGCACCTTCGTAGTCAGCAAAATGTTGGTATCGTGGTAGCTGCCGATACAACCAACCACGTTGGGATTGAGCTTTTTCTTCGTAACAGGAATCCGCCGCATAGTAGATATCGAGACCCGGCATCTTGTTAATGCCCACCACACAATCGACGGGCTTATCTTCTAAAGACTGGTTAACCCAAGCGGTATAATTTTTGTATCGCTTGTGGTTGGTCAAGGCGTCAACCGGAACAATGATGACGTCGAAATTCTCGGGAATTTCTCCAGCCCAACTTAATGTGTACACACGGACAGAATGACCGCGACGCTGGCAATCGAGGGCAATGCGCATAAAATCACGCTGCAAGCCCCCGTAGGGGAAGTATTTGTACAAGCAAAAAGCCAGTTTCATTTGCGGGCCTTCATTCGTTGAACAAGGGTATTGAACACCAATTCAGGTGTCACAAACTCAAAACAAGGAGGATAGATATTACTGGAATCCAGTGCATACTTGCAGGTTCTATTTAGACAGGGGGCACAGGTTAGCGTCGAATCGGATAGTGAGACCTGCCGTGGGCCAACGATTCCAGTAAGTCGATGACTGGTGGGGCCATAGATGCCAACAAGAGGAAGGTTAAAGGCTGTGGCAAAATGCCCAAGCCCAGTATCAACACTTACCGCCCCGGCGGCGTGGGCGAGCTCAACGCCTAGCTGAGATAACGACCCTGGTGGCAACAGCTTAGCCCCCTCGACTGCCGCAACAATGTTCTCCGCCCTGCGTTGTTCGACATGATCTAAATACGGCAACACCACACGATAACCCGCATTCTGACAAAGGTGGCCTAAGCTTAGCCAATGCTCCTCTGGCCAGTGCTTCGATGCCCAGGTTGTACCATGGAAAAAGAAGATATCCATGCCCGGTTCCACTGGCTCTTGCGGTAGACCGTAGTCATAATCCTCTGCTATTTCGTAGTCTAATACCCGAGCAAACAGTTCCCTAAGCCTGTGAACGGCATGTTGGTTCTTATGCACTTGGTAGCTGTGTCCATAAGCTAAACTGGCAATCGATTCCCTCGCTGAATCTCGGTCAAATCCAACCAGAGTGCCTTTTGCAATTCCACCAACCAGTGCACTTTTGAGTAAACCTTGAGCGTCAATGACAAGATCATATGATTCCTGTCGCAGTTCTTTAACGAAGTTCATCACCTCTCTTCGGCTTGCCAACCAGGACTTTCTCCAGCGTCGAATCGCGATGGGTATCACCCGTCTCACGCCAGGATGCAGAGCGGGAATGTCTTCAAACCCTTCTTCTACTACCCAATCCAGGATGACATTTGATTGCTCGCGGTGAAGGTCTGTCACCGCCGGTAGACAATGAATCACATCACCCAGAGACGACATCTTGATGATCAAA
>JBLHQQ010000140.1:0-7252 GCA_047625245.1 Candidatus Azotimanducaceae bacterium | reverse complement strand
TAAGTTTTTCCTCGTCGTTCAGAAGCTGATCGACACCAAATAAAAACTGCATAACCTAAGGGTCTCAATATTTCGGGAGAGTATTCAGAGCCCAATGCGTCAAGTCAACGAACAAACGGCACAACCAGGGTACGCTGCTCCGCTAGATGAAAGTCTGGTTTCGCTGTTGGGTGAGCATTGGAATAGTAGTGCAGATCACCACTTTGATCTGCGAGCACTGCTGTTGGAGAGATGTGCCAGTCTTTTGTAACAAATCGGGGGTGGTTGATGTCTACTTTGCAACGCATGATGAAAAGTCCCGAGGGTTCAGGACGATAGCTACCGGTAACCGTTAACACTTTGCTAATATTCGGCAGCTTTCGGTAAGACTCAAATTCAAAGGCTTGCCAATGACCCGCGGGAGAAATGTTGCATTCAAGATATTGGTCGGAACCAGCTAGGCCTATAAAGCACTCAAAGCAGGTTGATTCCCATAGGCCACTGCGGCGTTCGGGATCGAGCACGGGATCAGAAATTAATACAGAAGATGAGTGAGGAAATCTGAACTCTAGATTCAGTTGTGCGTTATTCCGCGTTGCGATGCCCTCAATCAAGGAAATCGGAGCCGCGATTGGAACCGGCATCGGGGGCGAAGCACGAAAAGGCACCAGAACAAAATTCAAGTTGATACTCTTCATAGATGAGTGTCATAGGTTAACAAACTTAAGCTGAGGAATTTACTAATGTACGATTTTGACTTGTTTGTAATAGGCGTGGGATCCGGCGGCGTTCGAGCTGCGCGGATGGCTTCAACCTATGGCGCCAAAGTGGCGACGGCCGAGGACCGCTATATGGGTGGGACCTGTGTCAACGTCGGCTGTGTGCCGAAAAAACTGTTTGTGTACGCCTCGCATTTTAATGAAGAGTACCACCACGCAGAGGGTTTTGGCTGGGGTAAGGCTGCCCCTGAATTTGACTGGCCGACTTTGCTTAAGAATAAGAACACCGAAATTAGTCGACTTAATGGTATTTATCAGGGGTTACTCGACAATGCTGGTGTGACGCACTTTGATGGCAGAGCTCGAATTGTCGATGAGCACCATGTGTCGATTGGTGACAAGGTCATTTCTACCGAAAAAATTCTCATTGCGACGGGAGGCTGGCCCTCGGTCCCAGAGTTTCCCGGCACTGAACACGTTATCACCTCAAACGAAGCCTTCTTTCTTGAAAGTTTGCCTAAACGCAGCCTGGTAGTGGGTGGTGGTTACATTGCCGTTGAGTTTGCCGGTATTTTTGCAGGACTCGGCATCGACAGTCACCTATCTTATCGCGGTCCCTTGTTTCTGAAGAATTTTGATGAAGATGTGCGCCATGTTGTGGCGGACGAGCTAGTCAAGAAAGGTATCGATCTTCATTTCAACACCAATGTCGAGAAGATTGATAAACAGGCTGATGGTTCGTTCCTGGTGTCCTTCAAAGAAGGCCATAGCATGGAAGTAGATCTCGTGATGTACGCCACTGGCCGAGTACCCAACGTGACGGATATAGGACTCGAGAATGTTGAAGTTAAACAGGGGAAAAATGGCGCTATCCTGGTGGATGATGAATATCGCACCTCGGTGAATAACATTTTCGCGCTGGGCGACGTCACGGACAAAATCCAACTGACCCCGGTGGCCATCAGAGAAGCGATGGCGTTTGTGCAAACCCAGTACCTGAATCAACCAACCAAAATGGATTACGAGGGTATTGCTACAGCAGTTTTTTGCCAACCTAATATCGGTACCGTCGGGCTAACTGAAGCAGAAGCGAAAGAAAAGTATGGCGAAGTCGATATTTATCGTTCCAACTTCAAAGCCATGAAACACACGCTTTCCGGCAGTGACGAAGGGTCGATGATGAAAATCATCGTCGATAGGGCGTCTGACAAGGTTGTCGGGGTCCATATGGTGGGTGCCGAAGCGGGAGAAATCATTCAGGGAATCGCGATTGCCTTGAAAGCAGGCGCAACCAAGGCAGTGTTCGATGCAACGGTGGGCATTCACCCGACCTCCGCAGAAGAGTTCGTTACGATGAGGGAACCCGTCACCGGCTAGTGGCTAAGTATGTTGGCGTCGATGGCTGCAAGAGCGGCTGGTTTGCGGTGTGGGAGGGTAGATCGGGGCTTCAATCTCAGGTCTATCCCTCGATCGTCGATCTCTGGGAAGAACATAAGCATGCAACTCGAATCTTGATCGATGTGCCTATGGGTCTCAAAGTATCGACAGATAGACTAATAGAGAAACAAGTTCGCAAACTCCTGGGGCCACGCCGAAGCAGTGTCTTCCCTGTTCCTTGCCTCGCCGCGGCATATGCGAAGGACTATCCTGCCGCATCTGCCATCAATAGAACGCAAATTGGCAAAGGCTTGTCGAAACAAGCCTGGTTTATTACGCCTAAGATCTGCGATGTAGATCGTCTCCTAATTCAATCGAGCCGCGCCAGAGATACCCTAGGGGAGTGTCATCCAGAACTCGCTTTTGCGACATTTAACCTAGCACCGTTAACGTACAGCAAAAAGACCGCGGAGGGCCAAAACCAGCGCCAAGAGCTTCTTAACCTCAGATTTGCCGAGCCAAGAGCGTTCATTGAAAACTGTCTGGCGCAGTATCCTCGCTCGGTACTACAGATTGACGACTGTATGGATGCACTTATCTTGCTCGCCACTGCCCGCAATGCTCGAAGACTTGATGACCGGTTAGAGGAGGGCTGCGGAGGAATTCCAATCGGCATGTGGGTTCCGGACATCCCTAGTTACTATTGACGTGCGGTTTTGCTATGGTCGTCGCCGTCGATAAGCAAAGCTGGAGCCCGCTGTTTGGAAGCCCTAACCAATATTCTCAATCTGCTGGATGGCCTGCTCGGGTCTGCCCAATACTTTCCATTTCTGCTGTTAGGTACGGGTCTATTTTTGACCGTTTACCTGAAATTTCCTCAACTAAGGTTCTTTGCCCACGCCTGGCGGATCGTAAGAGGCAAATATGACCGGCCTGATGACGAAGGCGATGCCTCGCATTTTCAGGCGTTGAGTACCGCGATATCTGGCACCGTAGGTACGGGTAATATTGGTGGCGTCGCACTCGCTATCTACCTTGGCGGACCCGCTGCATTGTTTTGGATGTGGATGACAGCCTTCGTCGGGATGACAAGTAAGTTCGTCGAGGTCACACTTTCTCATAAATATCGCGAGAAGGATGCCAACGGCCATATCGTTGGCGGGCCTATGTATGTCATGGAAAAACGACTCAATATGAAGTGGCTGGCGGTATTTTTTGCTGTTGCTACTGTGGTCAGCTCTTTTGGCACCGGCAATTTACCCCAGAGTAATAATATTGCAAACGGTGTCGAATCAATCTTCGGAATTCCCGTTTGGGTGACGGGCTTGGTTTTGGCCTCATTGCTCGGTCTGGTCATTATCGGAGGGATATCACGTATCGTGAAGGTTGCGGAAAAAATTGTGCCGACCATGGCTGTCATCTATTTGGCTGGAGCCGCGATGGTGATCTTCGCCAATGCCGATCAAGTGATACCTTCTTTTATCTCTGTATTTAGTGATGCATTTACTGGGTCGGCAGCAGCAGGAGGCTTTTTAGGCGCCAGCTTTGCTTATGCCTTTAACCGCGGCGTAAACAGGGGATTGTTCTCCAATGAAGCGGGACAGGGCAGCGCCCCAATTGCCCATGCGGCAGCACGTGCCCATGAACCGGTCTCCGAAGGCATGGTTTCTATTTTGGAGCCATTTATAGATACCATTATTATTTGCACTGTGACGGGCCTCGTTATTCTGTCATCCGGTGTCTGGACGGAAAAATTCGAGAATGATTTCCAGCGATTTGATACTGAGATTGTCGCGGGCAGCTATTCCGAGCATGTTCCCGCACAACGCCAGGCACTCTTTGAGCACTTAAGTTTCGGAGCAGGAGAGGACAGTGTCGAAGCCTTCAGCGGCACCATTAATTTAGCGAACGGGATTCCAGTCTCGGCTGGGTTTACGATTTTACATAACCGTTCTGTGGCTGAAGAAACCCGCTTCTACCGAGAAGGCGAGGCTATTACCGGCTCGGTGAAAGTGGAACAAGGCAGTGTCGAGGAAGGTGTCTCCCTGACGGGTAAATCCTTAATTCACTCGGTTGATCTGACGATGGAAGCTTTTAGCAGAAGTGCCCTGGGTGACTATGGCAAATACATTGTGGCGATTGGCCTCGTGTTGTTTGCCTTCAGCACCGCGGTCGCTTGGTCATACTATGGAGATAGGGCAATGACTTATCTGCTTGGCGTCAAATCTGTGATGCCTTATCGAGCAGTCTATGTTGTTGGCTTCTTCGTTGCGGCGGTGGCCGATACATCGTTGGTTTGGCTGATTTCCGCCATTACAATTGCCTTTATGACACTGCCTAACCTCTACTCGATGATTGTTTTACATCGTGAGATGAAAGAAACCGTAGATGAATACTGGGTTAACTTTAAAAAGGAACACCCGGAAGGTCCTTAGGAGAAGCAGGTGGATTTACAAGGAAAGGTAGCGATTGTGACGGGCTCTTCTTCAGGAGTAGGCGCCGCGACTGCAAAATTACTAGCATCAAAAGGGTGTCACGTAACAGTAAACTACGCCTCAAGCGCGAATGCGGCAAAGGCAGTGGCTGCTGAGTGTGAATCATTTGGAGTCGGAGCATTAGTTTGCCAGGCGAATGTCGCCGAGGATTCCGACTGCAGAAAACTGGTCGATGAAACTCTTGCTAAATTCGGCCGGCTAGACGCTCTGGTTAACAATGCAGGTACAACCAAATTTGTTCCCCATCATAAGCTTGATGGCTTAGAGAAAGACGATTTCTTCGATATCTATGGTGTCAATGTTGTCGGGCCCTACCAAATGGTTCGTGCAGCAGAGCAAGCTCTCCGCGAGAGCGGTGCCGCGTCTGTTGTCAATGTCGCGTCGATCGCAGGTGTGCGAGGCATCGGCAGCTCAATTGCCTATGCCGCTTCTAAAGGAGCCTTACTCACTATGACGAAATCGTTGGCTCGAGTGATGGGCCCCGAAATTAGAGTCAACGCGGTCTGTCCAGGGTTTATTCAAGGCGAATGGCTTGAGAAGGGTATGGGCGATAACTATCACAAGTTCAAGGACTCGCTTGAAGCAGTTACACCTTTAAATCTGACCTGCACAGCGGAAACGGTAGCAGATTCCATCGTCGCATTTATAGAAGGACATAGCGTGGTCACAGGGCAGCACATAATACTCGACGGCGGTCATTACCTAGTATGAGCAATAACCCATCGCATCACGAGTCTTTTACCTTTATTAGAAGTCATCATATTCCGAATCTGGATTTGTCGGTTCAGGAGTTTAACCACATCAAAACGGGGGCTGTCCATTATCATCTGGATGTGAAACATCTAGAGAATGTGTTTCTGGTGGCATTCCGAACGGTACCAACAGATTCTACCGGTGTCGCCCACATCTTGGAGCACACAACACTTTGTGGGAGTGAAAAGTACCCAGTGCGAGATCCGTTTTTCCTCATGATCCGCCGTTCTTTAAACACCTTCATGAACGCCTTCACAGCAAGCGATTACACAGCCTACCCATTTGCAAGCGAAAACAAACAAGACTTCAATAATCTGTTAGATATCTACCTCGATGCCGTGTTTTTCCCACTGCTTGACCCCATGGACTTTGCCCAGGAAGGCCATCGCATCGAGTTTGAAGTACCCGATGATCCGACTTCCAAATTGATCTACAAAGGGATTGTCTACAACGAAATGAAGGGTGACCAGAGTTCCGCTGTGTCGCAACTGTACGAGGCTATTAAGGCTGAGCTTTTTCCCACATCTACCTACCACCATAATAGCGGCGGCGATCCAGAAGAGATCATAGGTCTAAGTTATGAAGATCTAACTAAGTTTCATCGCACTCACTACCATCCGACTAACGCCATATTTATGACTTTCGGGGACATTCCAGCCGTTGCTCACCAGACAAACTTTGAGCAGAAGGCGCTAAAAAAATTCAGCGCTTCGGCCGATCACGTCGAGGTGCTAGCCGAAATTAGCCTGACCGAAACCAGCCGAGTTGAGCAGCCCTATGCAAGCAGCGAAGGAGACACTAGTAAGCAATGCCATGTTGTGATGGGTTGGAAGTTAGGTCCCAACACAGACCTTGAAGCATTAATTAAATGTAATCTGCTGTCAGACGTCCTCCTCGACACCTCTGCTTCACCTCTGCGACTCGCACTAGAGAACACGCCTCTAGCTGCTGCACCTTCCCCTTTATGTGGCCTAGAGGAAACTAACTTTGAGATGAGTTTCTTCTGCGGTGTTGAGGGAACAGAGCGAGAAGATGCCGATAAAATAGAAGAGTTAATACTAAACAGCCTTGTGTCTGTCGCTAGCGACGGAGTCTCTGTCGACAGGATAGAAGCCTGCTTACACCAAATTGAACTCAGTCACCGTGAGATCGGAGGCGATGGCTATCCATACGGTTTACAGCTCATGTTCTCGTGCCTTGCTGCCACAATCCACCGAAGCGATCCCATTGGTCTGTTAGACCTCGATCCCGTTTTGACTAAACTCCGCAGCGAAATTTCTAACCCGGATTTTATTCCTGATCTGGTTCGTAGTTGCCTGCTTGAAAATCCTCATCGAGTTCGACTCACCTTGTATCCCGACAGTGAGCTTGTTACTCAAAGAGATGCTGCGACTGAACAGAAATTGGCTACCTTCAAGTCGACGCTATCAGCAACGGATATCGAGACCATGATGACCGAAGCCAAGGCGCTGGACGCAAGACAGAACAGAGTAGAGCCAGTTGATATTCTGCCAAAAGTAGGGCTCGGCGATATCAGTCCACGTAGAGTGTCCACTCAGGCAACCCAGACTTTGTTACCCAATGGCATGCCATTGACGCACTATAAAACAGGCACCAATGGAATTGTCTACGAGCAACAGATAGCAGATTTACCCGATTTGCCATCGGACTTACGTCAACATCTACAAATCTACAGCCAAGTGATCACAGAAATTGGTTCAGAAAATCGTGACTACTTAGAAACCCAACATTTACAGCATAGTTTGACTGGCGGACTGGGCTGTTACAGCAGTATCCGTGGTGGCATCAATAACCCGAATGACCTACACGGCAAGTTTGTGTTGTCCAGTAGAAGCCTCGCAACCAACCTTAGTGCCATGAATCAATTGTTGGTCGATACTTGTTTCACTCCAGGGCTCCATGAACGCA
>JBLHQQ010000139.1:0-7259 GCA_047625245.1 Candidatus Azotimanducaceae bacterium | reverse complement strand
TAAACGGCACCATCACAAGTCGTTGCCTCAGCCGAGGCATCAGGTGTATTCGATCCGAGATGTATAGATAAATCTCATCGAACGTTGCAGCCCCCCCTAGCACCGAAATCGTTATGCCGTGCTGTGGGCCTGAAGCTGTTTCAGAATAAATAAAAGAGGCATCATGGCTGGATAAACGCATTGTCGTCTTTAACTCCCGCTGTTGTATAAGCTGTTGCGAATCTTTTGCAGGTATTCAAACCTCTCAATCATAGATTGGATAGAAGGTGTTAAAAGCACCTTCACAAAATTCCCCAGGATCATTAAACCGTCGGTTAATATTTAAGCCGCTAACAGCACTCATGTCATCTTCGGTAAGCTCAAAATCAAACAGACTGATATTCTCACGCATACGATCAACGCTTGTGGACTTGGGAATAATCGACGTGCCTCGTTGTATCCCCCATCGAAGCACCACCTGGGCAGCCGTTCTATTCAACCGCTCAGCAATACCAGCCACAATACTTGAGTCCAACACAGACTCTTTTGCTTCCGCCATATCCAACTCTAAATAGGAAGCCGCGCCAAGGGGTGAGAATGCGGTGACGGCAATATCATAGTGCTGAGCAAGTCGAATGAGTTTCTCTTGAGTCAAATAGGGGTGTGATTCAATTTGCAGCACCTCAGGTTTACGCTTTGCATATGCCATCAAATCATGCAGTAAGCCTGAATTGAAGTTGCAAACACCGATGTGTTTCGTCAGCCCACTCTCTTGCATCGCCTCCATTGCAGCCCAGGTTTCATGCAAGGGCACCCCAGAGGGCTTCATGGTTGGCGCGTCTTCGATCGGGTCAAACACCCACTCCGGGGGATAACGCACATCAAACTCGACAAACTCCAGGGCGATCGGAAAGTGCACGAGATACAGATCAAGATAATCTAATTGCAGATCTGTGAGGGTACGCCGCAACGCAGGACCTACGTGCTCTTGTCCGTGATAAGTGTTCCAAAGTTTAGAGGTTATCCAAAGTTCCTCTCGCTTGCAGAGGCCATCTTTGATCGCTCTTTTTATGCCCTCTCCGACAGATTTTTCATTTCCATAATCACAGGCACTGTCCAGGTGTCGATAGCCAACTTTTATGGCTTCATAAACAGAATTGGCGCAGTCGTCGGAGGAGATCTTCCATAGCCCAAAGCCAACTGTGGGCATATCATCTATTTGCATGTACGTTCATCCTGATACTTCTAACGTTATTGTCGAAAAGCAGATGCTTAGGGTGTAATCTTTTTTGAGAATATCAAATTTTGATAGAAAAGATTGCCGTTAAGGAGATTCTAAAAGCCATGAGTGCCATCCCTACTGAGTTTGACCCAGTTAATATTGCTTCTAAGTCGGCGACAGAATTGCAGATGTACCATGCTGAGGTGACATCAAAAGAGCCCATGAAGTCAGTCCTGGAAAACAATCCGGAAATCTTCTTTGTGCCGCCGAAAAGAAGCAGTGAATGGGGTACCTGGGAGTTTAAGCCGGGATCCTATTACGACACGACTACTGGATCAAAGCACCCCTATTGGCAAGACAAGGACTTGCCACGACCGAGTAAAGAGATCAAACGGTTGCGTCAGGATATGCTGGACTGGGGATATTGCATGGTTGAAGACGCTCTCTCCCCGGCGCAAGTAGCGGTCATTCGTCAGAGGGTTCTGGAGCAGGCGGAAGGCGAAAAACTGGCCGGAATTGCCCAAAAAACGCCAAGTGGCCAGAATATCAATTGCTGCGTGAATAAAGGGCCGTGTTTTGAAGGACTAATAGAACTTCACCCAGATGTTGTTCAAGGCGGTCCTTTAATGGAGCAGCTTGTGACCGAAGCTTTGGGCGCTGGCTGGATTTGCACCTCTCTCATTGCTGCTGTTTCCCTAAAGGGAGGTGTGCCGCAAGCATTGCATCAAGATCAAGATAATAACCTCGATTCTCATAGCCCAATGTCGATCAATATCCTGACAACGGTGACTGACATTGATGAAACTAATGGAGGGACTCTGGTGATTCCCGGTAGTCATCTCGTCTTATCCGAAGCAGCGCGAAACAAAACTCCCGTTGGTAAATTGCCTCCCGCCATCAACATTGATGCTAAAGCCGGCACCATGGTCATCACTGATGGGCGCTTATTGCATGGCACCGGCATCAATCACACAGATTCTCCTCGTATTGTCATGTTAAACGGGATGGTGAGATCTTTTTTGAGACAGCAGGAGAACTGGATGTTGTCTGTCCGCCCAGAAGTCCTACTGCGTGCAAGCCCTAAGCTGCTTCACCGCATGGGCTTCCAAGCAACAAACGCCTCTCAAACAAACGAGGGACACGGGTTTGGCGCAACAGGCCAAGTAGATGAAGCAGGGGGAGCTACAGTAGATTTTAGGCTAGCTGCAGATCGCGGCGAGTACCAGCGTGTCGGTGAGTTAGGTCCAAAGTCCACTGGACAAGAATTGAACGCTGCATACACCCTACGCGATGTTGTGGGCAAAGCGAGGGCTGGCGGTAGAAGTGCACCAGTCGGAATTGGTGGGGTCAAAAAGTTCTAAGCAGCGCGCTAAGCGTCGCACTCAGTTCCGTATTCCAAGCGACTTTACTCCCGCTTTGCGACGTACTAATCTGGTAGAAACTACCAGATTCAAAATCCACATAGGAATCCCTATGCAACCGAATATCTAGAAGAACACGGCTTCGTCGTGTTCGCTAGTGCTCTGTCTACTGAAGAGACTCTTACAGCACTGAAATTACTTTGGGACTATCTCGAAGAGCTAGGTACCGGCGTTGATCGAAACGACATTTCAACCTGGGATGACAGCCGCTGGCCTACCGCTGTACATGGCGCAATCCTGCCAGGCCACGGCATCGGTCACTGTGCTGCACAATGGTACATACGGGATATACCAAACGTACATGCTGCCTTCGCCCAAATGTGGGACGACGAAGACCTGCTCGTCAGCTTCGATGGTGTGACGATCTGGCGCCCCTGGACCTATGACCCCGCCTGGCGCACCAACGAAGGCAACAGCTGGCTCCATATCGACCAGCATCCAATCGGTAGACCTGGCAAACACTGTATTCAAGGACTGGTGAATTTGCTGCCAGCAACGCCTGCGACGGGCGGCAACGTCATTGTGCCCGGGAGCCACAAGCGATTTGCTGATATTCCAACCGACTATGAACAACGCCTGTCACGAATTCATCCAAGTATTGATCACTTCAGATTCCCCAACGATGATCCAAAGTTGCAAAATGCCCATCCCATTATGCCGGCACTTGAACCGGGCGACCTACTGCTTTGGGATTCGCGAACTATTCATTGCAGTGCCCCGGGGCAGGAACAACCCGAGAAAAACCAAGAATTATTGCGCGCAGCCAGCCTTATTTGCATGATGCCGCGAGCGAAATCTAACGACAAAACTATTGTGAAACGAAAGTCTGCAGTCGAAACCAGGACTTCCACTACTAACTGGAGTGATCGATTCATTAATGCCGAGGAATTCCCTGATATAAAAGCAGTTGATCCGATGCGCTTTAAACTGCCACCGGTACCTGTACTGAATGAGCGGCAGTTGAAGAATCGGCTGGTGCCACTCCCAACAGTTTCTGGGTAATCCGTGTAGCAAAATTAAAAGCGGCCCATCTTCAGCACCGTCTACTAGTGCATCAAAGGTTAACGCTATTACCTCAATTTGGGCATTTTCTATATCTACTTATCTCCCAGAGTCTGTGCCTCACGCGCCACCTCGTATTAATACTCGCTGTATACCTTCCACCAATAAAGTATCTACGAACCTCGCAACACGTTCTGGAGAATCAACGAAACCACGCTTCACCCACACGACAAGCACGCCGTGAATCACGCTCGCCATCGTCGATACAAGATAAGCTTCATCCACCTCATCTAATTGGGGCGCATTATTGACAACAATCGCTTGATGCAAAACATCTGTAAGGACTGTACTGACGGGTTCCACAAACAACCCTGCTGGGCAATAACGAATCAATGGAACGAGGGTATCCTGATGCGCCTCATACGCCTCGAACACCATCATTGACAACGTGTTATCGGAGATCGGCAGCACCAACATTTTGTTGTCTATTCGAGTAGCAATTTCACTGAATATTTCAAACACCATGCGTTCGACAAGCTGCTCTAAAGAACCGAATCGTGCATAAAAGGTCTTTCGGGTTACGCCTGCAATGGCCGCAACTTCTGACACTGTCAGAGAGCCGAACGCCTGGCCAGCTTGGAGTTGTTCGATTAGCGCCTGTTGAATGGACGACTCCGAACGCGCTATCCGCGGGTCTGTGCGATTGGGTTGGACTGATTGCATGAGTTCAACGTTAGAGCCATCCGCATGAAAAGTAAACACTTGACTACTTTCTTGCCCGCACTTAAGTTACAACTGTTACTTAGGAGTAAGCAGATGAGCGTAAGCGAAGAGCAAGATGTAAACAGCATTCCATTGGACAAAATTGACGTCAGTCGCCCAGAGTTATATCAGAATGACACCTGGCAGGACCTGTTTGCCCGCCTTAGAAAAGAAGCACCCGTTCATTATCAAAAGGACAGCACCACCGGACCCTTTTGGTCCGTCTCGAGTCACGAGATGATCAAAGCTGTTGATTCAAATCATCAAGTATTTTCATCAGAGAAAGGTGGCATCGCCATCGTTGACCCTTATGTAGCAGAAGAGGGGCAAATGCAGGGACAAAGCTTTATCCAGCTTGACCAGCCAAAACACATGCCCCAGCGACTTGCAGTAGCGCCGACTGTCGCGCCAAAAAACCTGGCCGAACTGGAGCCAATCATTCGAGAGCGCGCCGTTGATATTCTCGAGAACTTGCCAATAGGTGAAACCTTCAACTGGGTGCAAGAAGTCTCCATTGAATTAACCGCAAGAATGCTGGCGACGCTGTTTGACTTCCCCTATGAAGAACGACACAAGTTGGTGTACTGGTCTGACCTTGCAACCGCAGTGCCTGAGATCACGGGCGACGACAACATCGACATGGGAAAACGCTACGAAGAATTGATGGGGGCGGCTGCCGCGTTCTACCAACTATGGATGGCAAAAGCAGGACAACCACAGAGCTTCGATCTTATCTCCATGCTGCAAAACAATCCTGAAACCGCAAAGATGAACGAAGACCCTGAATTGTTTCTCGGAAACATTCTGCTGCTCATTGTTGGCGGCAACGACACAACCCGAAACAGCATCAGTGGCGGCGTGATGGCGCTAAATGAATATCCCGATCAGTACCAGAAGCTTCGAGACAACCCTGCTCTCATTCCTAATATGGTTTCTGAAATGATCCGTTGGCAAACACCTGTGATCCACATGCGCCGAACCGCCTTGGCGGATATCGAGCTCGGCGGCAAGCAAATCAAAAAAGATGACAAGGTTGTGATGTGGTACCTCTCCGGTAATCGAGACGAATCAGTGTTTCCAGACCCGGAAAAACTCATCATCGACCGGCCCAACGCCCGCTCCCACGTAGCATTTGGTTTCGGCGTCCATCGCTGCATGGGTAATCGACTCGCCGAATTACAACTACGAGTCCTCTGGGAAGAAATCATGAAGCGCTTCCACACCGTTGAAGTGGTAGGCGGTATCGAACGCTTACCCAACAACTTCATTAGGGGGATCAAGAACATTCCAGTGAAGTTGCACCCACTGTAGGCAAATGGTTATCCTCATCAGCTGCTCATTGAGCGCAGGTTGTGGCGCTGAGCATCGCTAACGTCGAAAACATCGGTAGGGCCGCATCCTGATACTGGGGCCGTAGAGAAGAAAACCGTCACGATATGGAGTCAGGGCGTTCGTCTTGCAGGTGATCTCTTTACGCCTATAAACTTATCAAAAGATGATCAGCTCCCTGGTATATAGACGCGGAGGAAGAAACACTTTTTGACCCAGAACAGAATGGCAAGCTGCTATTTCACCTACCCTGGTCAACACTACGATATGTACCAGGGAGAAAATCTAGACGCGAATCGAACTGAGGCAATAGGCTGGTTCGTGAAGTATTTGAAGCCCTAGTCAATTTCACAGACTGTATACACCAGTTGGTTCCAACACTCATGACGAAACGCTACCGTGTATCCTCCTCTGAATAGCAAGAGGCTGAGCAATTGATGCGGCAATACGAGTGATCGATGAATTGGTAGTGCGAACAAAGCTGTCCGACCACGTGGTGGCGATGGTTGATGGCCTTGTTAACTGCTATTTGTTACGAAGCTGGCTTGTGAAATTCAATGACATTGCCATCTGGATCTCTAATAAAAATAAGGGACGCACCATCAGGGGGCGCAATAGGCCCCTCGGTAATATTGCAGCTTGTTGATTATAGGTATTTTTGCGCTGACACCAAATCTGTAACTTCAAGGCCCATATGAGTGCTACCTCACCGTATGCAAAAAGTGCAGATGCCGTTCGTACTGGTTGAGCACATCTTCAATCAAGTGATCTTTGGTCCAACCCATCACGTCATAATCTTGACCGCCTTCACGAAGATGAACCTCGGCGCGATAGTAAGTGTGGGATCCGGAGACAAGATCACTGTCGTCACCGCCCAAAGCTTCATCTGGCAACTCGTGTTCTCTCGTGACAATGCAGTAGATAAAGTTATCCTCATCGCCGTGCTTTACCTCGAGGCGAGCTTCTCCGTTCTCCTCGATAGTGGAAACTTCTGCAGTGAGGCCTTGCTGTTTCAATTCTTCGGCAAAGGATTTTAAGGCTGGTAATACGACACCGTTTTGAAAGTCTTCTACGCCGCCGACGGTAGGGTATTCTAAAAGATTGCTGAGGCGATCCTGCCACTTTACGTCAGGGCTCGCGCTCGTTTGCATCATCAACGCATCACGTTTCTTAACATCCAGAGACAGTGCTTTCCAAAAGCCCCACATCGCAAACAGTAACGCTATTGAGAAAGGTAATGCGCTGGCTATTGCCGCAGTTTGGAGTGTTGACAATCCACCCGCTAACAGCAGCACAATGGCGATCAAACCAATAAAGACTGTCCAGATAGATCGTTGCAGAGCTGGAGTGTCGTCTTTACCGTAAGCGCTCAGCATATTAACAACCAGCGCCCCGGAGTCCGCCGATGTGACGAAAAACACCATCACCATGATCACGGCGACAAACGACAGCGCCTCAGACATCGGGAAGTTTTCGAAAAACTTAAACAGCGCGACAGAAGAATCTGCCTGCACTGCCGCCCCAAGAGACGCCACACCCTGGTT
>JBLHQQ010000138.1:0-7263 GCA_047625245.1 Candidatus Azotimanducaceae bacterium | reverse complement strand
AGAGCTGCTTCACCCACACCAACTCCCATCCTTGCTGCAAAGAGTTGCCAGAAGGAGTTTGCCATACCCGCCATAGCAGTCATGACACTCCAACTAAATATGCCTACCGCGATAAGATTGCGTCTGCTGTGGCGGTCAGCCCATCGCGCGAGCGGCAGAGTCGTAAATGCGTAAACGGTGGAAAATGCGAGACCAATGATTAGCGATATTTCCGTATCCGATAAACCTCCAAGGTCTCTTTTAATCGGTCCAATCATCACATTCAGAATTTGCCGATCGATAAACGATAGCGTTGATGCAACCGTTAGAAGGAAAACGACATACCAGAGCGTCTTGTTGGAATAGCCCACTATGAAGACACTCGGACAACAGTTTTACCAAAATTGTTGCCCGCAAAAAGATCACAAAAAGCTAAACCTGTTTTCTCAACCCCTTCATACACTTGTTCATAGGCTTTAAGCTCGCCAGATTGGAGCCAAGCAGTCAGTTGGTCACGAGCCTCCCCATAACGATCAACCCTTTCGTGGGTCATGAAACCCGTTAGCGACGCACTATTTGTGACGATGTTAAAAAGATTGCTTGGCCCCGGGCTATTTTGATTGTAATCAGAGACCGCACCACAGAATGGAATTCGAGCACCATGCGTGATGTGATCTAGCACCACTTCTAGCAAAGCGCCGCCAACATTGTCAAAATACACATCAACACCGTTTGGGCAAGCCTGGCCTAGTTGCTCTGACACATTTCCAGCTCGATAGTTAATGACTTTGTCGTAGCCAACTTCAGATTCGAGACGTCTGCACTTCTCGTCGCTACCAGCAAATCCGACCACAGTTTTCGCACCAAGAATTCTTGCTACCTGCCCAGCCACGATACCCACGGCGCCTCCAGCTGCAGACACCAAAACCGTATCTGTTGGCTTTGGCTGCCCGATATCTTTCAATCCGAAGTACCCAGACATACCGGTATCTCCCAATACACCGAGGTGATAACTCAAAGGCAGATTGCCAATATCATCTAAGGGCACAACAAAGTCATCGGCATTAGCAATCGACCAGGCTTGCCAGGCCAATCTCGCCATCACCAGTTGTCCTTCGGCCAACGCGGGGTTATTTGACTGATGTACCCGACCAACAACCAAACCCATTACAGGTTGATCTAAGGGCATCGCGGGTAGAACAGCATCCCCAGCACCCTCATCCATCCAATTCCTAAAACCAGCATCCAACGAGATATACAAATTTTTGACGAGTGCCTGGCCCTCCTGTGGTTCTATAAGTTCAACATCTTCAACACGAAAATCTTCGGGGACTGGGTATCCATTCGGACGGCGAGCTAGAACAACCTGGGTATTCTTCAAGTGGTATATCCTGTTGAGATAGGAACGACGGGGGTTTATTCGACTGGGTACCTGCTAAGAAGTTAGGTCTACACCTAGCTTTTGCTCATACCTCGCCGTACCAGTTCATGGCGCTTTATTTTCCAGTCATCTCCGATGCGAACCATGTCTGAAAAGTAAGTTGCCCATAGTGTGAAAGAGATGTCCGGCCCTTCTTTGAAGAAATGGATCGCTTGCACATCAGTCCGTACATGAGCAATTTCGCCTTCTAATTCAATAAGTTGTGGTCCGAGCATATGTTGAGTAGCAGCATAAGGTTTGAGCGCGGCGACAACAAACTCGACCCAAGGCTCTACGCCGTGAACGGTACTAGGTCCCATTCCCACCACTTCAACATCATCCGCGAAGCAACTCTTGTAGCGCGCCATATCGAAATCGTCTACGCCTGATGCATATCGGGTCATAACATCTGCGATGGCAAATCTGCTGTTAGCGTCCATAAGCTACCTCTTGTCAAATGCGAGCTTGAGTCCATTAAGTCCATGTAACAATGCGTTTGCAGAGAACTCGGGGTCAGAGGCACCGTCAGCGAGACGGAAATTTTCCATTCGACTTAGGATTACTTTGAAACCAATGTTCATTTCTCGTCGACTCAAAGCAGCACCGAGACAATGATGAACGCCTTTTCCAAATGCCACCTGTTCTTTTAGATTGGTTCTAGTTAAATCGAATTTATAAGGATCCGGAAATTTACGCTCGTCATGATTGGCAGATAGAAATCTCGCAAAACAAATCGAGTCTTTAGGAATCGTCACACCATGCATTTCCACATCTTCGTTTGTTCGGCGAAACATATTGGACGATGGGCTAGAGATACGTAAGGTCTCTTCGACCAGGTTCGAAATCATCTCAAGAGAAGGGTCATCTTTTAATAATTGATACTGGTCAGGATTTTGTATCAATAACCAGATGCCTTCGGTGAGAGATGCCGAGGTTGTCTCATTTCCTGCTACCAGTATTTGAGAGATCATCGACAGGCACTCACTGTGCGAGAGAGCTTTCTCTCCATCAAGGCTAGCACTCATGATCTTAGAGAGAATGTCATCCCTCGGGTTTGCGCGGGTCTCCTCCACTCGTTTTACAAAATAATGCTGAAATTCAACCATATCCTTTGCCGATTGGATGAGTCCGTCGCGATCTAATTGTTGGCTCAGGTTGCCAATAAACGCGCTGGTCCACTTACGGAAGAGATCCATGTCGCTGGCCGGTGCACCTAGCTGATTGATGATGACAGTGAGCGGTAGTAGGACGCCGAATTCGTCTAGGAACTCGCACTTACCGTCGTCAATAAACTGGTCGATTAGCGTATTCGCAGTGGCTTCTATAAAAGGTTCGAGAGCTTTCAGACTTGCCGGAGAAAAAGCCCGGTCTACAAATTTTCGATAGTGCCTTTGAAGAGGAGGATCTTCGGTGAGCATAGTATCTACCGGCGCATAGCCAGACTTCATGATCTCAGCAATCTCTGGATCTACATTCGCACTCACCGCTCGATTAGATGTGCGCATTTTGCTTGAGAAGGTTTTATGGTCCATGGCCATTTTAATGACATCTTCATACCGGGATATAAAAAATATGCCGCTGTTTGGATCCTGATAGACCGGTGCTTCATCTCGAAGTCGTTGATTCATCATATAAGGTGATTTCAACAATTCTGGATGCATAGGGTTGATGTTGTGCACTGGGCAAGTGGAAATTTCTGCTAAAACGTCGCTCATAAATACTTCTCCAGTTTTGATTTACAGCATAGTGGTTAGGTCACCACCTAACCCTGATCGTGTCATTGGCTCCGATTAGGTGGTGACCTAACTACCTAACCGGAAACCCAACAGTTAGGCCCGGCTACGCCGGTACCCAACTTGCATGAAAGCCGTGAGGAACTCTTTGGGGCATTTTGATTCGCGCCACAGGTTCATCAGTAAACTTCTTTGCATCTATCACATGGCACTCACTGGTTTCGGAAACTTTGTCATATACAAAGCAGATGACATACCCATCATCTTCATCTACTCCGCCAACCTTAGGAGCAAAAACCGCCTCACCAGATTCCTTATCGGGTCCAAAATCGTGCACCTGAAGCTCACCGGTTTCATTGTCGTATTTCATTTCCCCATCAAACACCGCGTTATCGCCCATTCTGAATCGCGCTGCATAGAGATACCGATTCTTCTTACCGATCAGGTCGTCGTGTATTCGCGGGAAGTCGCAGTAGTATTCACGATCTAAGGCCTTTGAGATCACGTCTCCAGTTTTCATGTTAAAGCGCCACTCATGCAGTTGACCAAATTGATCCTCCATGGCAACGCCTTCTGTGGACTCGATGCCGCCCCGATTTGACCGACAGGCCTGAAACACGACTTCATCGCCCTCTTCCCAGGAATTTGAGACGTGGAATAGAAAGCTCTCTTCAATTTCGAACCACTTAATGCTCGAGTCGTCACCCATGCGAGGCATGATGCCAATTCGGCAACCATTTTCTGGTGACCAACCAATCATGCTCTCCCCCTTCACTAACTTTTCAAAATCAAAAGTCAGTGGCAGATCTGGAAAGATTGAATAATTTTCCGTTATGGCAAAGTCATGCATCATGATGCCTTTCGGAATCGTAATTTCTTTTGTGTGAACTGCCTTACCTTCTGGATTGATGACGCTATAGGTCAGGAAAGGCGGCATGGGGGAATAACCGAATGTCAGCATTTCGCCAGTTTCAGCATCCACCTTGGGGTGAGCGGTAAAATTGTGCGTTAGTGTGCCATCAAAATCCGTCACGCCTTGCGTTGCAAGTTCCGGCAGCGATAGCTTATAGGGCTTTGCCCCTTCCATAAGCGCAAATAGTTGACCTTGGTGATAGACCATGGCGGTATTACCAGTGTTTTTACCACTTGGTATTTCACCCTTCGCTATCAAGTCCCCATACATGTTCAAACCTGGATAGATCCAACCGCCCTTTTCACGCTCCTCTCTCAAACCGTCGGAATCGATGAATCGATTTCGATAGTCTGCTTTTCCATCCGCAAAGTGAACACCATGCACCATACCGTCGCCATCGAATATATGGTATTTCTGTTCGTCCGGGACGTAATAAGGGTTTGGTCCTATTCGTAAAAAGTTACCCTGCAGGTCAGCGGGTATTGTTCCAATAACTTCAAGATCTTTAGCCGTAATTTCATCATAGGTAGGTTTGAAATTGCCGGTGAGATAAGGGCTACTAAACTCTCGTTCTTCTGCTACGGACACGGTGTTCTCCTCTTTATTTTAATCAAAGTCTTTCTCGTCAAAATCTATCTAATTAGAGGTTCCATTCATTAAAAGTAGAGTGTATCAAAGGTTGAGTGCGCGGCCATAAGCCGACAACACTGATTCCTGCATACTCTCCGAAATAGTGGGATGCGGAAAAATAGTACTCATTAATTCAGCTTCCGTCGTTTCTAGTTGCATGGCGATAGCAAATCCTTGGATCATTTCTGAAACACCCTCACCCAACATATGCGCACCTAACAATTCACCCGTATCAGCGGCAAATATGGTTTTGATCATTCCTTCAGTTGCCCCAGTCGCCACTGCCTTACCGTTAGCATAAAACGGATAGCGGCCGATTTTGACTTCTCTGGCGCCTAAACTTTGCTCGTTTAAACCAATACTCGCAATCTGCGGGTAGCTATAAGTGCAGGCCGGTATTTGCATTCTCTGTAGCGCGTGAGGCTGTTCACCCGCGATGACTTCTGCAGCAATGACGCCTTCGTGGGTCGCTTTGTGAGCTAAACAAGGAGGGCCAGCTACATCGCCAATCGCATATAAACCTTTGCTCACACGCTGAAACTCGTCGACTTTGAGGAAGCCACGGTCAATACAAGCCGCATCAACGCCGAGTCCATCAGTAATCCCTGCAACACCGACAGATAAAATGGCAGCATCAAAGATTCGTTTCTCGCCGTTAAGAATTACGCTCAACTTTTTACCGCGCTTAATTTCTCCGACTTCTACACCCGTCAATACTTCTACGCCGGTCTGCTCAAACCCTGCTCGGGCCATTGCGGCTATCTCATGATCTTCTGCCGGTAATATCTGATTGAGCGCTTCTACCAGAGTCACTTTTGTACCGAGGGTTTGGTAAAAACTTGCAAACTCAACGCCGATCGCGCCTGCACCAACGATGAGTAACTTGTTCGGCAGTGTGGTCTGCGTCATTGCATCCGATGCACTCCAAATGAGCTTTCCATCGGGTTCAATACCCTGCAATGTTTTTGCTTTAGCGCCGGTGGCAATCAATACGTTGTCAGCGAGCAGCTCCTCACTACCTACCTGAATTAGGCCTGGCTCTTGAATGGCAGCATCACCAACGATGACTTCTATTTTGTTCTTACGCATTAAATGCGCCACACCTTGGCTCAAGGTTGCCGCTGCATTCCTCGACGCACCGACCATTTTTTCGAGATCAAACGCAATCTTACCCGTGCTAATACCAAACTGATCGGCAGCGCGAATCTCTCTCAACACATCTGCTGCATGCAGTAACGATTTAGTCGGAATGCAACCCCAGTTCAAGCAGGTTCCACCAAGCTCAGCTCGCTCTGCCACTGCGACTTTTAAACCCAGCTGAGATGCTCTAATTGCAGAGGTGTAACCGCCGGGACCACCACCAATGACTAGCATGTCGAATTCTTTCATAACAGTAACCTGTAAGGTTCTTCTAGGAACTTTACGACGGACTGTAGAAATTCCGCTGCAGGTGCACCATCCAACACTCTATGGTCCCAGGTTAGAGACAAATTCATTTGTTTTTGTTTGACCGGTGTCTCTCCATCCCAGGCTAGACCGTCGAAAATCTGGTTTACACCAAGAATGCCAGATTGGGGTTGATTGATGATGGGTGTGAACGAGTCAACGCCATACATACCAAGGGCGGAGATGGTAAACGTACCACCAGAATAATCGTCTAAGCCGAGCGTTCCCTCTTTGGCAGCCTTTGCTAGTCTAGCACTTTCAATGGCTAGCTCTTTTAGACCTAACTGATCAGCATTTCGAATCACTGGCACAACTAAACCTTCGGCTAGCGCGACAGCAATTCCGATGTGAACCTCAGAGATGAGATGAATCCCATCCGGGTTCATTTGGCTATTCATTCTAGGGTGAAGTTTCAGCGCCTTTGCCGTCGCTTTTACCACTAGATCCGTAAATGAAGGTCGGGAAACACCCTCCCATTCGTTGATCAGTTGGCCACGCAGCTTAACGGTATCGTCCATGCTAGCTGACATATCCATCGTCAGCTGTGCGGATTCCATCAAACTTTGATGCATGCGTTGCGCAATGGTTTTTCGCATACCTTTGAGGGGAATAATCTCACCCGCCTGAGGACCCGCGTCAACACTTGGTGCAACTTGAGAACTCAGTGGTTGGTCTAAATCAGATTGTACAATGCGACCACCTGGGCCCGTTCCCTGGATACGTCCAAGATCAATTCCTTTCTCTGCAGCAATTCTCTTGGCAAGTGGAGAGGCTTTTATTTCTCTTGCCGAGAGATTGGTTGCCGCAGCTGGATTCTTACCGGCGGCAGCGACATCTCTTTCGATAATGCGACCACCTGGTCCACTGCCTGATAATTCAGATATCGCGACCCCTAGTTCCCGAGCTAATCGTCGGGCTGCTGGAGATGACTTAGTCGCTCCCGGCGCACTGCTAGCAGCCGGCTGCGCTTCTGTATGCTTAGCTGCTGTTTGCGTCTCTTCAGCTTCACTGACGATTTCTGGCGTGGCCAATGGCGCGCTCGTAGCAGCAGATAAATCCGTTACCGTTTCTCCAGGCTCGAAGATGTAGCCAACGACATCGCCGGGTTCCATATTAATACCGACTTCAACCACGTGTTTAAC
>JBLHQQ010000137.1:0-7271 GCA_047625245.1 Candidatus Azotimanducaceae bacterium | reverse complement strand
TTGCCCATCGAATAGCCCTGACCACGATTTGTCTGACGCTTCGGGTTTTGTTCATCTGGATATCTGTCTTCGTAAAGGACCGGGCGCCGCACAAGTTCCTGTATGTCTTGCTCGGACATGACGGCTGCAATACTTGAAGTCACCACCACTCGGTTGACGGTTTCTGACTGGTTGACGCTATTAATCACGTGATCACATACCTTTTTGACATAGTCCATGTCATCGTAACTAGAGACGTGAGACAAGTGGGCGACACCCTGGCAACCTTTGAATATCTCATCAAAGCAGCCATCTTCATCAAGGTTTGCCGAATGAAGTGTTAGGCGACCTGAAGCATAGCCGGGCATGGCTTTGAGAAAACCCGTCTTCTCGTCATCGTTGCTGTCACGAACGCAAGCGCGCACCCGGTAGCCTTCATCCAACAACTGGCTTACAACCCAACCACCGATAAATCCGGCGCTACCGGTGACTGCTACTGTTCCGCCTTGAGGTATTGGTGCCATAGATCTTGCCCTTCATTTTGTTGTTAATAAGTTTATGTATTTAGATGTTCTGCAAATAGTTTACTTTTGCTTTGATATGTCTCTTGTCGCTGATCCTGGACTTGCTAGTAAGAGCGAATTGAAAATACTCAATTCAATTCACCTTATCGGCTCTCTCAGCTTCAAGGATTATAGGACCTGATCCAAGTAATGCCAGTTCATCACCCGGATTACGTAGCGGACACTCCGCCATCGAGAGGCAACCACAACCGATACAACCGTTTAGAGACTTCTGACAGAGCAGCGACATTTTTTGCGCGGCTTTGATGATCGCTATTCGTCGCAGCACCTCCTTATTGTACCTTAGGTGGTTGCCGCTGCTTCTCCAGCTATAGAATTTAACGTCAAGCTGACACCAGACACGTTCGCCCGCCCTGCACCTAGCCTTGAAGTAACTGCGAACCCTAACAGCAACTGATCTAGCAGGTGACCATCTGAAAATGCTATCGCAAGTGAAATCTATTTTCAGCGCTTACGATGCCCGTGACCCAGAGTTTTTGGAGAAGGGCGATGACCCTGAACATCACCGGGACAAACAACTGGTTCGAGCTATTGTTGCCGCGCAAGCCTGAATCCCACAGCGCAGTTCAACTACCCGCGATAGCAAGCTCCCGGTAGCCCCTCAGCATGCCCCTCAGCCGGGACAAGCGCCAAACTCCAGCATTTTTACGAACCTTGGAGCGTATATTTTCCAACCTCAATTGTGCGGTTTCTAATTTCTTCGCTGAAGACGGTCGCTGTTCTCTCAGTGCGCCCAGCTGTATCAGCGCCTCATCGAGTTCTCGACCTGCCAAAATTGTAGCTGAGTCAACGCTCATCGTATTGATAGTGAGCCACCTAACCACCTGGAGATATTCCTCTAATGGCATCGGATTTTTCTGCACCCATTGCCGGAAGGTAATGACAGCCGCATCAGATTTTCCTGCTTGCAAAACTAATAAGACTGGCGCCAGATCTTCTGCGATCACACCCTTGGGAAGCTCGGATGTTTGCCCAAGTTCAATCAGAGCCTGGAAGTTGTTTCGTGGATAGGCCACAGGAATATCTCCTCTGACTAACGCCTTGTCACCCAGTGGATATCTTCCATAGTGATAGTCAATAGCATCTAGCAGTTCCTGAGAAACTGGACGCCTCGATGCAACCTTTCGATAAAACACCTTTTGATCTTCGTCCAAAATAAAAACCGCATGTAGGGCGAGCTCTTGAGTATCGGGATTGCGGACACCATATTCTTTCATGATGGATTGGTGCTGGTCGCTGACAAGAGCGAAACTGAGTTTCATTCGACCGACCATCGATCTAGATTCTTTGACTGGATCTACAGACAACGCAACAACGTTGACATCTCTGGCGTTAAATCTAGACATCTGACTCTGCAACTCACCGAGCTGCACATTGCAGGCGGGTCACCAATGGCCACGGTAAAATATCAACACGACGGGCTTCGTGCTCTCGCTGAGGCGATAGGAACCTCCACCTACCTGTGGAAGATTAAAATCCGGAGCCACTTCTCCCAGATTCAACGCTTCGGACGCAAAGTAGCTGGCGCCATAGGTATTGAGGGAAATATCGAGCGCAACCGGACTTCGTGAAGATGGCTTATATAAGGGCACCGTGCCGAGGCCGTCCTGCGCCGCGGCGAGCAAAGAGGGCGTACTCAGACACGAAAGAACGGTGATAATGCCCATTACTAGATTTTTATACATGCGTATGCGCCCTTGGAGCGTGCAGGAAGTGTCGCTTATTGTAATAGGCCTGTGATTGAGCCTATTGGTTTCGTTCGGCTTTGACACCTGTGCATATTCAATTTGTGCAGGTTACTCAGACCCATGAGGCAAATCCCATTCTAGGCCGGTAAGTCTGTATAATAACCCTTCGACCCTTGTTGAAGTCCCGCCCATGTCTCGCTATCCACACAAAAATCTGCCTCTAAAGAAGCCTAAATTTGAAGCCAAAGCCTTTGAAACCAAGAAGCCGTCTCGTATGGGCTCAAAGCGTGCACCGCTCAAACTGCTGGTGAACACTGAAGAGAAACGCTCTGAGGTTGAATCCCTCTGCACCGAGCATGGCTGGTTTTGCGATATTAATTTCTCTGCTGAGAATGAAGAAGACATCAGTGAACTCACCTTTTTGCTCGATAAGCGGGTCGTCGCGACCACCACCCGCAAGGCCGGTCGTAATGATCCCTGCCCCTGCGGTAGCGGTAAAAAATATAAGCAGTGCTGCGCAGCCTAAGACACGGAGCGGCAAAGACAATGGAAGCTCCGGGTTACGACGCATACATCGACGAAAAAAATAATCGAGACTTATCTCAAATTCCTGGTACCTACGGTTATCCAGTGATTGGCCATACCTTTAGTTTCCTGCGTGATCCGCTAGGATCTGTTTTACGGGACTATCAAAAATATGGACCCGTATTCCGTCAATCACTCGCATTCCAGCGCATGGTGGCTGTCGTCGGACCGGACATGTTGAAGCAACTCACTCTTGATCCCGATAAAGTTTTTTCATCGCGTATGGGGTGGCAAGGTCTGACCGGCGAATACTTCTCTGGCAGTCTGATGTTGATGGACTTCGATGATCACCGTCTGCAACGTCGCCTCATGCAAACTGCCTTCAAGACCGATTCAATGCGCGCTTACATTGACAGCGTGAACACCATCACCCGTGACACGATAGAAACTTGGCCTAAAAATCAGAGCTTGTCGTTCTATCCTACAATTAAAGCGCTATTGCTCGACATAGCAGCAAAGGTTTTTCTCGGCGCCCAGTTAAATGATGAAGGCGCCGCGCTCAACAAAGCCTTCATCGACTTTGCTGGTGGCACGGTTGGTCTCATCAAAAAGGACTGGCCAGGTCTACTTCACCACAAAGGGCTCGAAGGGCGACGCGTGCTCGAAAAATTCATCTGGCAATCCATTGACAGTAAACGGCAGAGTGACGGCGCCGATATGTTCAGCCATTTTTGCCATGAGAAAGATCAAAGTGGAGAGTACTTTAGCCATCAGGAAATCACCGACCATATGATCTTTCTGCTCTTCGCTGCTCACGATACAACCACCAGTGCTTTGACTATGATCATGCATTTGTTAGCAGCTAACCAAAATTGGCAAACGAAAATACGAGATCAAATAAACAGCAGCAACATTGACGAACTGAGCTATGAGCAACTCGACTCAATTCCGCTAATCGATCACACCTTCAAAGAAGTGCTGCGAATGTATCCACCTGTTCCAAGTGTCGTTCGCCGGACGATCAAGCCTTGTGAAATTGGCGGGCACAAATTAGAAGCGCATACTGTGGTACAGACATCGATCTTGGCTAACCACCATCTGGAAGAGTATTGGCGCGACCCGTTTGTGTTTGACCCCATGCGATTTTCCGAAGGCCGGCAAGAACATAAACAACATCCATTTTTGTGGGCTCCATTTGGCGGTGGCGCACACAAATGCATCGGTCTACATTTTGCTGACATGCTCTTTAAGTGTGTGTTGTTTCAAACAATTAAGCAGTTCGACTTCAAATTCGTTAACGAGTCACAGGCAAAAGGCAAAATACAGCCTTTGCCCTTTCCCAAGCCCAAAGATGATCTGCCCCTAATTTTGAGCAAAAGCTGAGTTGGCTGAACACGATGTCATTGTCTTGGGGGCCGGTGCTGCTGGATTGATGTGCGCTTTAACGGCCGCCCAACGAGGCCGCCGAGTTCTAGTCTTGGAGAAAGCCAACAAGATCGGTAAAAAAATCCTCATGTCTGGCGGCGGCCGCTGCAATTTCACCAACTACTATGTGACGCCAGAAAATTTTATTTGCTCCAACCCCCACTTCGTTAAGGCAGCTTTGCAACGGTATAGCCCGTGGGATTTTATTCATCTGGTTGAGTCCCATGACATACCTTATGAGGAGCGGCGCCACGGTCAATTGTTCTGCCTGAATTCAGCGAAAGATATCGTTACGCTGTTGCTGGATGAATGCCAGAAGGTCGGCGTCGAGATCCTGAGCCATTGCGATGTATCAAAGATTGAAGCCCTGACGCATGACGGTGGTTATGAACTTAAGTTCAGCCGGTCTGACGTTGCGCATTCCAAACGTTGTGAAGCCATTGTGATTGCAACCGGGGCATTGTCGATTCCCACACTGGGCGGCAGTGACTTCGGATACGAGATTGCGCGTCAATTTGATTTGGAGTTGATTGAGCGTCGTGCAGGGCTCGTACCACTGATGTTCACCGATGCTACCAAAGGTTTGTGTGATCGGCTTTCGGGATCGGCAGTAGAAGTAGAAGTCAGCTGCAACGGTGAGTCATTTACCGAGAATATGTTGTTCACCCACCGGGGTATCAGCGGCCCGGTGATACTGCAAATATCGAACTACTGGCATCCAGGTGATGCCATTGTCGTGGATTTACTGCCCGGTGTAGACGTTGCCGATTGGTTGATCGCAGCCAAAAGTTCGCAGCGCTCTACCCACCTTAAGAATTTGCTCGGTCAATCGCTACCAAAATCGTTGGCCACTGAACTGATCTCGTTGTTCTTTCCAGAACTGGACGGCACACGTCTCGAACGTATCCCGGATGTGCACCTGCGCCGGGTCGCAGAACGCCTACACCATTGGTCACTAAAACCTTCTGCGAGCGAGGGATATCGCACTGCAGAAGTGACTTTAGGCGGAGTATCCACCGATGCGATCAGCTCCAAAACGATGGAGGCTCGCCAGCATCCTGGTTTGTATTTTATTGGCGAGGTGTTAGATGTGAGCGGTCACCTAGGTGGTTTCAACTTTCAGTGGGCCTGGTCTTCCGGTTACAGTGCAGGCCTCTATGTATAGAATCAGGCATAGGTTCAGGTATAGATTTAAGCTCTAGCTTAAGCGCCCTAACGTCGTGATAAACTGCTCGCCATGTTAAGACTCAACGAACTCAAACTGCCCTTGGACCACGCCGACGATAGTCTTTCACTGGCCGTGATCGAACGGCTGGGTGTCGCTGCTGATGATTTGCTCAATATCAACATCTTCAAACGCAGCTATGATGCCCGCAACAAAAGGCAGATCCAGTTGATCTACCAATTGGATCTGACTCTAACAGATGAAGTTGAACAATCGCTTCTGGCAAATCCTAAGACAGCCCTACTTGTTAGATCTTCACCCGACACTGGCTATCACTTTGTCGCAACGGCGGCGCCAGACTTCCCGACACCTCAGCAGCAACGGCCGATCGTCATTGGGTTTGGTCCATGCGGATTACTTGCGGCGCTATTGCTCGCGCAAATGGGTCTAAAGCCCATCGTTTTAGAACGCGGCCAGGATGTGCGCCAACGTACTAAAGACACCTGGGGGCTGTGGCGCAAGCGCAAGCTAAACCCAGAATCTAACGTTCAGTTTGGTGAAGGCGGCGCCGGCACCTTCTCCGATGGCAAGCTATGGAGCCAGGTGCGAGACAAAAAACACTTAGGTCGAAAGGTCTTGCACGAGTTTGTTGAATCCGGCGCACCGGCTGAAATACTCATGGTGAGCAAGCCCCATATTGGCACGTTCAAACTGGTGAAAATGGTCGAGAGCATTCGCGCTAAGATTATTGCACTAGGTGGAGAAGTTCGCTTTGAGCAAAAAGTTGAAACGATCCATCGAGAATCGGTAGCATGTGATAAACCGAATATTGTTAATGAAAAGGAGATGGGGCAAATCACCGGTGTCACACTCGCCAATGGTGAGACCCTTCACAGTCGTCATGTCGTACTGGCGATCGGACACAGTGCTCGTGACACTTTCGAGATGTTGGTTGAGCAGAACATTTTTGTTGAACCCAAACCATTTTCTATTGGCTTTCGCATCGAGCACCCACAGTCTGTGATTGACGATGCCCGATTTGGCGAATTCAAAGGCCATCCGATCTTAGGTGCTGCTGACTACAAACTGGTGCACCATTGTAAAAATGGTCGTAGCGTTTACAGCTTTTGTATGTGCCCTGGCGGTACAGTTGTGGCGGCGACTTCTGAGCCTGGACGCGTGGTCACCAATGGCATGTCTCAGTATTCGCGTAACGAACGCAACGCGAACTCCGCCATCGTCGTGGGTATAGAACCGGAACAAGATTACCCCGGCGATGTGTTGGCAGGTATAGACTTGCAGCGCAGGCTAGAGTCATTAGCTTACGAAATGGGAGGTTGCGACTACTCAGCACCAGCCCAGCGAGTTGGCGACTTCTTGGCGAACAAACCTAGCTCGGAACTCGGCACGGTTGTCCCCTCCTACCAGCCCGGTGTGAAATTGGTCAACCTTGCCGAACTATTACCAGAGTTTGCTATTGAAGCCATCCGTGAAGCCATTCCAGCCTTTGAAAAGCAGATCAAAGGCTTTGCGATGAAAGACGCGTTACTCACGGGTGTCGAGACCCGAACCTCATCACCTATCTCCATCCGCCGTGGCAAAGACTGCCAGAGCATCAACACCAAAGGTCTTTATCCCGCCGGTGAAGGAGCCGGTTATGCCGGTGGTATTTTGTCTGCGGGAATAGACGGCATCAAAGTGGCTGAAGCCATTGCGCTTGATTTGTTACCTCGCCAAGACTAGTTAGCGCCTATACATTCCTTTATGGATATATTTCTATTTGGTTATATTCCGTAATAAATCTGACCTAGGTATATCCGCAGATGAACACATTCTCTGCCATCGTTGAACCCGATCGCCGCTTGTTATTAGAAGCCATGCGGCGTGAACCCTGCTCGGTCAACA
>JBLHQQ010000136.1:0-7293 GCA_047625245.1 Candidatus Azotimanducaceae bacterium | reverse complement strand
ACTCAAGCCAATTTATTTATGCGAGAAATTCAAAAAAATTCGACGAGTTCAAAAATTACTCCAGTAAAAATGAAGGTCAACCCGCTAAGAAAGTCTGCTGAAGAAACAATTTACGCCGGTGGACATGAAATCAACATTACATCAAGCCTGGGCATAACGGCGTTAAACAGCCCGTTTGAGGATAGCAAACACTTGCTCAAGACCGTTGATCCAGGGTTCTATGACAGTAAATCTGCCAATCGAAACACTGTGGATCAGACCCCTTGGCAGACGATACCCTGCAGACGTAGACTGTCCCCTCGCAATTCTATGTTGGGGGATGACAGATATGCCGAAGCACGACTCTCAGGAGTACTACGACGAGATAAAACAGAAGTTCGCTGAGGAACGAGATCTCCGCGTTCAATATCGGCCGGAAGGAACCTCTCAATACACGTCTGAACTCGAAGGTAGTCTTGCCCACTATGCTATTGACCCGTTTGCCGGTGAACCCATTGTGCGGGATACCATCGACGATAGCGTTGAGGTACTTTTTATCGGAGGTGGTTTTTCTGCGCTATTAACGTCTGCCAGGCTTCGAGAAAAAGGCGTCGAAAGTATCCGCATTGTTGAGCGAGGCGGTGATGTTGGTGGCACCTGGTACTGGAATCGCTATCCAGGCGTTGCATGCGACGTCGTCGCCTACGATTATCTGCCACTACTGGATGAACTGGACTATGTCCCGGTCAATCACTATTCACGTGGGCCGGAAATTCTCGGTCACTGCCAGGCGATTGCAAAGAAGTACGACCTATACGATCTCGCTGTGTTTCAAACCACCGTCACTGAAACCACCTGGGACGAAGAAGGACAGGTCTGGCACGTCAAAACCAATCGCGGCGATCATATGCGCGCTAAGTTTGTCATCTGCGCGAACGGCACTCTGTCCAAACCCAAATTATCTAAGATCCAGGGAATGGAGAGTTTCAAAGGCCATTCTTTCCACACCAGCCGCTGGGACTATGACTACACAGGTCAGGATCTAGGTGACCTGTCGGATAAGGTTGTGGGCATCATAGGCACCGGCGCCTCCGCCGTTCAGGCAGTCCCTGAACTCGCCAAGAATGCCAGAGAGCTATATGTTTTTCAGCGAACACCTTCCTCCATCGATATTCGTGAAGACTGGCCAACCGACCCTAACTGGGCTCGAACTTTAGAAACTGGCTGGCAGTCGAAACGCCGAGATAAAGGCCTCGCCGCTACCGAACGCACTCCGGCACAAAAAGCCAAGCTTGATGCAATGTCCGCGGAAGAAAAACTGCACTATCAGGAAAATCAAAACATTGACTATATGATGCGGATTCATCGACGTATCGAGAAGACAGTCAAAGATCCAGAGACCGCCGATGCACTGAAGCCCTGGTACATGTTTATGTGCAAACGCCCCTGTTTTCACAACGACTACCTGCCATCTTTTAATCAGGACAATGTACATCTGGTTGATACTCACGGAGAAGGCATTACAGAAATTAATGAACAAGGACCCAGCTTCGAAGACAAAACCTACAAGCTGGACCTGCTAATTTATGCGACGGGTTTCGAAGTTCAGAAAACCGGTATTTACAATCAGATCAAAGGTCGCGACGGCGTCGATCTGGAAGATAAGTACAGCGAAGGTGTTCGCACTCTTCTTGGCATCCACACCCATGGCTTTCCCAACCTTTTCATTATGGGGGGATACCAGGCGTCGTTTCAGTTCAATTTGACGGATATGCTCCAGACCCAGGGTGATCACATCGCTGAGTGCATTCAATACACTAGATCAAATGGCTACCAGTCTATGGATCCTAAGGCAGAATCGGAGCAGTGGTGGGTGGACGAGGTGATTTCTCATCGCGGTAAAACCAATCGCAATGAAGAGTGTACGCCGGGCTACTACAACTTCGAAGGTGAATCGAATCGGCGCCAGGACGGAAACTACAACGGCGGATTTCGTCAGTACTTTCTGCACCAGGGAGACGTAAGAAGCAAAATGGACGAACACTTTTCTTTTAGTACCGCTTCAAAGTGACGCAGGTTACTTAATTGAGCACCTGCCCGGGCGGAGTACGGGATTACAACGAGCCATGAACCCGCCTGGAAGTTCCACTTTGAATTCACTGAATCGTATATCCGGCACATAATAGTCGGTGCTGACCATTTGAGCGCCTGATTCGAAGGCTCGATCGCGGCGGACCACGTCATTAGTTCTAGCCTCTACAGTATCCGCATCAGATCGCGTCCTAACAATATACCCCTGCCGCACCAGAGCTTGAATTTTGTCAAAATCGGCAATGGGATCATTGACGATCATGATCGCCGCTTCGGAAGTGCCATCCGGCGCATTGACGAACATCGCGCGACCTTCAAGAGCATTATGGCCATCAATATATTGGTTTAGCTTTTCGCCAGTGTGGTCAAGCACCACAATAAATCGGCCTTTCATTACATCCAGAAGAGGCCAGCCTTTGCTCACCGCCTCGGGTAAGCTGGCATTCTCAGCGCGAAACTCATCGGGGGTGAACAATTTGTCACCAATGCCGCCCCTAAGAACATTGTCCAGTTCTTGCCAGGCTAATTCATCAAATGGCAACGGCTGAACAAAACCAGGCAGATCGACCAATCCATCTTTGGCATTAATCGTCAGGTAAATTGGCGTATGTTCAGGATGTGCCCGGGACCATTCAAGCAGTTGATTAATACAGTCCCGCAATCGCGGACAATGACTACGGAAATCAATATCTTGAACGTGCATGACCATAAACCCAGATTGGCCAAGGCTACTAGTATCATAGGGCAGAGGTTGCTGAACTCGACTCAACCCTGCTGGACTTTGATACCGCCCACCAACTGGGTCGTAGAAAATGTCGAGCTCAAGTTTACGCAAGCCAAGATCTAGCTGAGCCGCAATTGGCAGGTGGGCATAATCGAGAGATGCTGCAAGCGATTCATTCGCCACCGCGATCTGCGCAAGGAGATCAGGGTCGATGGCCATTTTATAGCTGTTGTGGCTACCAATAACCTGAATTTCGTTGAGTCGAAGTGGAGCAGCGCAACCTGCAAGGCAAAACACTACCAACAACAAGATAGTCACAACTCGCATGGTTAATCCCTCAAGTTTTATTAGGCTGGCGCTTTGCTTCCATGCAGCCAGCTCTGTGAAAAAATGCGCATCATTAGATTAAAGGCTTCTGGGCTGCTCGACTGACTCATGGTGGCAACAGTTGCTAGAAAAATGGCCGAATAATTGTGTCCAAATTGTGCTAACTGAAAGCTGCAAATCGCATCATAGCCTCCCTCTAGAGCGGCACAAAATTCAACCCAATCTGGCTTTCTGGAATGCGCTTTAAGTCGAGAAAATCCATTGTCCTGCATCATCAATCTTTAACCGTTGAAGTCGTCTTATTGCCATTAGCAGGCGCATTCGTTTCTGCTAATTTCGTATTTAGTGATTCCAATTCGGCTTCAAGCCGGTCTTTTTCTTCCCCAATTGATTCGCTAACTTTTTGTGATAAAGCGCTTATCTGAGCCTGAATACCCTGTTTGAGTTCTTCCAGGGCTTCGGCCTAGTTAGCCTTGGCAAAGGCAATATCCTCTATGGCTGAATCTTTAGCCAGCTTTTTGTATTTCATCGCTGTGGGGATCACAAACTGTAATAAAGTCTCCAACCTTAAATGGCCGGGTCACCCTCAGCATAATAGCCGCCATAAAATTGGTCACAAAAGCGGTTGATGAAAGGGCAACAATGGCAGACATCAGAAGGCCGATAAGGCCTAATATTTGATTGCGAGTCGATTCCTCGAGTGGCGCAAGTACGACAGGGATGATTAATGAAGTGAACGCGAGGAAAAAAAGCGTGAGTATGCCAGCAAAAACGGCAACGGCGACCACTCTGGGTAAGAACGGTTCGAACATGATTCAGATTTCTATAGTCGTTCTATAAATGCGTACGCAATGTGCTGAGCATCTAGCGGAATCGCTCGACGACCGTATGATCTTTTAGATCGGCAAATTCTACGGCGTCGGTAAAGGTCCCGGAACAGGTGAGGCAGGCTTCATACTTAATGTGGTACTGATCCCAGATCAGACTTTTCAAGGGCATCAAACCATAGGTCACGACAGCCGATGCAGCGATCCACTTTGGACATTGCATATTGATTGGTCCTATTAGTGAAGCGCCAAACCAACCTAGTGTGGCGGCGCAATAGAGTGAATGTTAATGCATATCATTTATATTTGTAGACGATGCTCAGGAAATTCGGCATCTAAATGCTCGGGGCTGCAACTAAACGGGATTACCGACGTATGATACCTAATGATCAAGTTGCCCCGACAATGATGCAAGATGATGTTCTGTATGAGTTGATCCCTCACTGCGCATTGCGAGATCAATCAGCACTGAAGGCCCTATACAAGCATACGCGCCCTTACATAAATCGCGGAGCATATAACATCCTGCGTTCGGAAGAATTGAGTAACGACGTCCTGCAGAATTCTTTTGTTCAAATCTGGCTGAACGCCGAACGCTACCGACCTAAGTCGCAACACAAAGAGACTCAAAATATGACTGACAAACAAGGGACTGACAAACAAGGGACTCACAACCCCCTTGACGACGAGAGTTTAGCGTTTGAATATGCCTCTGGCCTGATACGAGGGCAAGAAAGGTTAGCATTCGAACTCAGGCTCGCAGAAGAACCCCTGTTGCAGGAACTTTTGCACGTCTGGGAAGAACAGTTAATGCACTTACAGGATTCAGCTCCTTTAGCACCGAAGCCCGATACCCGGGCGGCTATTGAGGCCAGGGTTAGCCCCAGTCAGTCACGAAATGATCCACCAATGCGTTGGGTCTGGGCGCTCTTTGGTGCCATGGCGGCGGTTTTTGTACTGCTGGTCTTCCCTGTTCAAAACCCAAATCAAAACCCAATCGATAATACATCCCGAAACACAACTGAGGCTGAGCTCAGGCCGTCTCCGATAGACTATGTTGCGGTGATGATAGACGAAAATCAGCAAGCCGGCTTGACGACTTTTGGCGCGGCTAGCGATAAAAAATTGAGCCTACACTGGCAGCTTGAAACGACCAAAAATGAAACCAAGGACTATCAGCTTTGGGCTGTATCAAAAAGGGATGGCCAAACACGATCCATCGCCATCTTGGAAAATGGCAACATCCAGCAATTGCAGTTGAACGATGCCAATTGGCGGCTCATAACGGATGCTGCCAGGCTGGTCCTAACACTTGAAGAAGCTGGCGGTTCTGGGATTGATGAACCGAGTGAAGACATTGTGGCGTCGGGTGTTTGCGTTCGTATTCAACCACAGAGTTTGCCGGGATAAGCAAGCTGCACTCACCGCTGTTCGCAAGACGACAAGCGGTGAATCCAAACAATACTTTTAGACGATCGACTATTGGTAGCTAAGTAACTCAGTTATCAGAGCCTTGCTAAGCCGTAAACTGAAAACAAAAGTTTAGACATACCCAGATTAAGACCAACGATCAAATCGAACAATTTCTTCAACCGGTTTTCTGGAAACCGGCCCGAACTTGCCCGTTGGATATCCCACTGGGATGAGGCACAGCGCTGCCATCGTGTCTGGCAAATCGAGTATTTTTCGCACCGCATCCTGGTCAGTTAGCGCCAGGGTTGTTGGTGCTGCACCCAAACCAAGTGCGCGTGCTGCAAGTAGCAGGTTTTGAATGCCTGGCCAGATCGAGCCTCCTCCACTTTGCGCGGTAGCACCGTCTACTTTTACACCATATTCGAGACAGGCAATCACAAGAGCTGGAATTTCGTGCATATGATCCATTTGCCAGACAACGGCTTCCGCCATTCGCGTTCTTTTATCAACGGATTGGTGGGGCAGGCCAGCTGGTTTCTCAAGCATTGGCGATATATAGGCTTCTACACCTTTGCGATTAAGGTCAGCCAGGGCTTTCTTCACCTCTGGATCTCTAACAATGAGCCAGCGGCCATTTTGCATGTTCGAGCCAGAAGGTGCTTGATTGCCCGCATCGATCAGCTTGAGGAGCAGATCCTCCGGCACTTCCCGTGAATCAAGACGCCGCATCGCGCGACAGTTATACATTGCATCAAACAAATCCATACTTTCACTCATTGCTTTATCTCGTCACTTAACTGAAGCGTGAACCATAACAAAGGTCATCGCCCAATGAAGCAAAACAAAATTTTCGAACACAAAAGACCCTCATGTGTACCGACAGTTACTGGAAAACCAAAGCTGCTGACGAGAGTATTAACGTAGCTAATAAAATTGACAGCAAGTTCATTCGTGCATGGCAATAAAGCTTACTTAATTAAGAAGCACTTACTTACGTGCTTAATCAAGACTGAATACCTGTGCCAAATAACAGGTAGTAGGTGATGCCAAAGTGTTGCGAGTCGATGGTCTTCGATGTTTAGGTAGATAGCCTGCTGCACTTATTAGAAGTCTGGGTAGCTAATCGCTGGAATCCCATCTCGCGGAGAACCTACCCAGTGCATTTCTTTTCCAGGCAGTTCGACATTATCCAAATCAAGGCCGTTCTTAATCATATCTAGGACCGTCGATGATCCTGTAAAGAGGGCCTATGAAAGTAACGCCAACAATACTATTGGTTCATTCTTAATGACTATGCGATCAGCGATTCACAGATGAAAGAGGCCAAGAACAAAAAAAGCCCCAGCTACTCGCGCAACTGGGGCTTCTTTCAATTAATGCCTGACAATGTCCTACTCTCACATGGGAACCCCCACACTACCATCGGCGCTAAGTCGTTTCACTTCTGAGTTCGGGATGGGATCAGGTGGTTCCAACTCGCTATGTTCATCAGACAAACTTGGATGAAATCTCGTTTCTTCTTGCGAAGACAACGCTATCTCAAATACTTAAAAAGACGAAAAGTGATAAAGACATTCTCTTTACAGAGATGGTATCGACGTACATAACAATTTCAAGGTCTTATCCTATATAACTCTTATGTTCATCATCTCGCTTTGCTCCTTAGAGCAAGCTAGCAAATGCACTCAAGTTATATGATCAAGCCTCACGGACAATTAGTACTAGTTAGCTCAATGCCTCGCAGCACTTACACACCTAGCCTATCAACCTCGTAGTCTTCGAGGGTCCTTTAGGGAGCTTAAAGCTCCAGTGAGATCTAATCTTGAGGGGGGCTTCCCGCTTAGATGCTTTCAGCGGTTATCCTGTCCGAACGTAGCTACCCGGCAATGCCATTGGCATGACAACCGGAACACCAGAGGTTCGTCCACTCCG
>JBLHQQ010000135.1:0-7397 GCA_047625245.1 Candidatus Azotimanducaceae bacterium | reverse complement strand
AGTAGCTTGTCTTTATTGACCATCGGGCCGACGAAGACTCGATACAATTGATCGTCAGTTTCGCCTGCGAGGATATAGCTTCGATAAGCTTTATCGCGAAGTACCTGTCGCAATCTGGTCGCATTGGATTCTTCCCGAAAGCTTCCCAATTGCAGACTCCAACTGATCGGCAGGCCATTATCATTCAAGGAAAAGTTAGCAACCTCTTCCGGCTGCTCAATGTCGTCCGCAACGATCACCGGCAGTTTAGCCTTGCTGGCATCCGCCATCTCGAGCATCTTTATACTCGTTTCTTCAACTGTGAGACTGTTTATATCGATCTGTGGAGGGGTCGGAATCGCGGCTTCTACTCTGGCACGATCTTCTGCCGAGCCATCAAGCAGCATGGGTAAGCCGATGATAGCCACGGTTGTCATCACCATGGCGCCTACGACTCGTTGTTTAAGCCTTGTATCCACGCTTGCCAGAGTTCACAGTTTGATGAAAGTTGAGTGAGAGTTGAATGTCGATATTAGGCTTCTAATGATCATTTGGTTATCAGGAACCCAGATACTCCAGTACCGCTGCTACTGTTAAAAACGAACCAAACACCAGTACTGTGCCATTCGGTTCGGAACAGCTTTTCGCCGAATCTACCGCAAAGCTGACTTTATCATAAGTCTGAGCGGTTAACCCACAAGTGTCTGACAAAACGGCAGCTAAATGCTCCGCCGAAGCGCCTCGATCACCGGGCAGGTTGATAAAATGCCAGCCACCAACGTACGGGGCCAGGTGTTGAAAAACGCCAGCAATATCCTTATCTCGATACAGCCCCACCACCGCCTGCAATTGGCTTGCCCCATCAGACTTGAGTTTGTCCGCCAGGAAGCTCGCCGCATCAGGATTATGGGCAACATCCAGAATAAAATCAGGCCCAGAGCCTAGTTTTTGATATCGACCGATTAAACTGGCAGATTCCAGCACTCGAGTGACCTGTTGCTGTGTCAACTCATAGCCCGCAGTTAAGAAGGCAACCGTCGCGGCAACTGCGCTCGGTAAAGGTAGTTTTGTTCTAGGAAGCTCGAAGCGCTGCTCCTTAAACTCTAAGCTATTATCCTTGACCATGAAGTCACTGAATATCTGTAAGGGACGAGCACCCTGCCGCACCACTTCATCCATCAAAGATTGCGGAGGGTCCGGGTCAACCATCACAACATCTTTATCTCGACGCATAACGCCAGCCTTCTCGATCGCAATGACGTCCCGCGTATCTCCCAACCAATCCTGATGGTCGAGGGCGATCCGGGTGATGATTGACACATTTGGATCAACAATATTCATCGCATCAAGGCGCCCGCCAAGTCCAATCTCGAGGATAGCGACATCGACCGCCTGAGCTTTAAAAATCAACAATGCGGCCAAAGCACTAAATTCGAAGTAGCTAAGACTAATTTCGCCACGAACTTTCTCAATTTCAGAGAAGGCACTCGTAATCTGATGATCATCGACTGGCTTACCATCAATAACAATTTGTTCGTTATATCGAGAGAAAAATGGAGATGTCGTTTTTCCGTAAGAGAGGCTCAAAGCCTGGCAATAGCCCGCCAAAAACTCACAGGTTGAGCCCTTTCCGTTTGTTCCTGCGACCAAAAATACCATCGGGGCTGGCTTTAAGACGTCCAGTCGATTACCGACCTCACCGACTCGGTCAAGACCAAGATCCCACTCTTTCGGATGGAGCTTCTGAATTTTCTCGAGCCAGGCGGCAAGATCCATCAGGAATTAACTGCGTCCATTTGCTGCCGCATATCAGCTAACAGTTCAGACACTAAAGGCGCAATCTTTTCTGGACTTTGCTGATGGGCGCCAAAAATATTGACTACGGCAGTGCCCACGACGGAACCATCCGCAAAACCGGCGACTCTCGCCGCAGAAGCACCATCCTTAATACCAAACCCAACAACCATCGGCACGTCGCAGAAAGCTCGCAGATGACTCACTCTAGCTTCGACATCGTCGAAGTTAATCAGCGTAGCCGAACCGGTAGTCCCCTTGAGAGACACGTAGTACACAAACCCTCCAGCTTCGCTACCAATGAATGCTGCGCGCTTGTCTGTGGTCGTAGGTGAGAGAAGATAAATCACATCGAGCTCTTTAGCAGCAAGAGCAGCGCGTAATTCCGTACCCTCTTCGGGCGGCATATTGACGATCAACACACCATCAACTCCAGCATCAGAGGCACTACCGGCAAAGGACTCATAGCCCATAGCATCCAGAGGGTTCAGATAGCCCATTAGAATGACCGGTGTATGTTTGTCCAGTTCACGAAAATTGCGAACTAATTGAATCGAATCACGCAGAGAAACCTTATTGACGAGAGCTCGTTCATGAGCGAACTGAATCACCGGACCTTCGGCCTCGGGATCAGTAAAGGGTACGCCTAGTTCGATCAGGTCCGCACCCGCATCTACCATCCCGTGCATCACCGCTAGTGATGTCTCCAAATCGGGATCACCTGCCACAAGATAGGGGATCAACAACGTGCGGTTTTCCTTTGCCCGACGGGCAAAAGTATCTGCGATTCGACCCACAGTAACTCCTTAGTTAATCGATATGCCATCTATGTTGGCAAGAGTTGGAATGTCCTTATCGCCGCGACCAGAAAGATTCACCACTACGATCTCGTCGGGAGACATGTCCTTGGCTAGTTTCTTGGCGTAAGCGATTGCATGTGCTGATTCCAGAGCTGGAAGAATACCTTCCAAAAGATTCAGTTCGCGAAAAGCGTCAAGTGCTTCCTGATCGTTAACGGAAACATACTCTGCACGCTTTACATCTTTCAACCAAGAATGCTCTGGTCCAACACCTGGGTAATCAAGACCTGCAGAAATAGAATGGGTATCTAAAACTTGGCCGTTTTCATCCTGCATTAGGTAGGTTCGATTACCATGCAGCACACCTACACTGCCTTTACTCAGCGGTGCCGCATGCTCTCCGGTTTCAAGACCCTTTCCAGCTGGCTCAACCCCAATCAATCTGACAGATTCATCTTTCAGGAAAGGGTGGAAAATACCCATTGCATTGGAGCCTCCTCCGACACAAGCCACAATAGCATTCGGCAGTTGACCATGCTGTTTCTGACACTGCACTCGAGTTTCTTTACCGATGACTGATTGGAAGTCTCGAACCAGCATCGGGTAAGGGTGCGGGCCCGCTACCGTGCCTATGATGTAGTAGGTATCGTCGACGTTTGTGACCCAGTCGCGCATAGCTTCGCTTAATGCATCTTTAAGGGTCTTGGAACCACTATTGACAGGAATCACTTCAGCGCCTAACAATTTCATTCGGTAAACGTTCAGACTTTGACGAGCAATATCTTCGCTACCCATATAGACGCAACACTTTAAACCAAACCTTGCAGCAACCGTTGCAGACGCAACGCCGTGCTGACCCGCTCCGGTTTCTGCAATCACTCTGGGTTTACCCATATGTTTTGCGAGCAGTGCCTGACCAATGCAATTATTGATCTTGTGCGCTCCGGTATGATTTAGATCTTCCCTTTTGAGGAGAATTTTAGCTCCACCTACTTTTTCTGTTAGACGTTCGGCAAAATAGAGCGGCGAAGGACGGCCTACATATGTGGCTAGGTCCTGCTCATATTTTTTAATAAATGTAGGGTCATCTTTGAGAATATCATACTGCTCTGTTAGCTCATCTAGCGCGGAAACTAGAACCTCTGATACAAAACGGCCGCCATATATGCCAAATTGACCCCTGTTATCTGGTAGTTCTGCGACTTGAGTATTATCGCCACTTACCTGCTTATTCATGTATCACTCCAATCCGCAGTAGCCACTGCCTTAAAAAAATCTTTTAGTTTACTGGTGTCTTTACGGCCCGGCGAGCTCTCCACACCACTGCTCACATCAACAGCGTAGGGGTGAAACTGGTCTATAACAGCATCGACGTTCTCGGCTGTTAGGCCGCCGGCAAGAATCGTACCTTCGGGTAATCCACCGAGTAGTTTCCAATCAATCTGTTTTCCCGTCCCGCCGTAAAGACCATCCACGTATGCATCAAATAGAAACCCGTCTGCATCGGGATAGTCATCAACTCTAGCCAGGTCTTGCACCTCTCTTATACGCAATACTTTAATGAATGGCTTTCCGAACTGCCGGCAAAATTTATTGTCTTCATCGCCGTGAAACTGCAGCGCATCAAACGGTAGCTCCGAGCAAAGTTCGGCGACCTTTTCTGCTTCCTCATTGACCATTAAGCCAATTGCACTGACGAAAGGGGGCAAACTTTCGATCATCGGCCTTGCCGCCTCGACAGGAACAAAGCGCGGACTTAATGGATACATGTTAAAGCCGACAGCATCACCCCCTAACTCAACGACGAATTTAAGGTCATCTGGATGCGTAATACCGCAGATTTTTATTCTGGTGCGCATGAATCGAGCAACTGAGACTTCGAAAGGGGCAGGAGTTTAGCAGAATCCTTAGCGACGAACAGTAGTAGGATTAATCCCCAGAATCTTGATCGACGATGTTCTGCAAGAAGTGCGGCAGCGCTGCACCAAAGGGAATTTCTGGAACCCCGGGATATAAGACATCGACTAGGAAAAGGCCGCTGGGTGGTGCTGTCACACTTCCCTTTGTTCTGTCGCGCAAACTCAATAACTCTCCAGCCCAATTGGTTTGATATCTCCCGGCACCGATATCAAGCAGAACACCGGCAATATTTCGGACCATGTGATGCAGAAATGCATTGGCTTTGATGTCAATGACAATCAAATCATCTGCTCTATGAACTCGTAAATGATGGATATTACGCATCGGCGTGAGGGACTGACAACTTGAGGCACGAAAGCTGCTGAAGTCGTTTTCGCCGAGTAGAAACTGAGCCGCTTCGTGCATCGCTTCGGCGTCTATTAGTCTGGGATCTCGCGTGTATGTGCCTGAAAAAAGCGCAGACCGGATCGGATTGGTGTACACGACATACGCATAGCGCCTTGCCGTAGCAGAATGCCGGGCATTGAAATCTATCGAAACCTGTTTGGACCAATTGACCGAAATATCGTCGGGAAGATGGGCATTGGTACCTTTGACCCAGGCACGTTCTGGCCGATTTTTCATCGTTTGCAGATGGACCACCTGTTTAGTGGCGTGTACGCCTGTATCCGTACGACCTGCACAGGTAACCTGAATAGCCTCGTCTGCCACCACACTGAGGGCATTCTGTAATGATTTTTGAACGGTCGAAATAGATTCGCCCTGGTATTGCCAACCGTGATAACAGGTGCCTTGATAGGCTATACCAAGGGCGATTGTATTAAGGCTATCGCTCAAACCAATCAGTCAATCTTTTCGAGCAGTTCAGTCGCTTCCTGCTTTTCTAGATCCGACCCGTCGTTAAGCACCTGTTTGAGTAGACTCTTGGCTCCATCGCTATCGCCCATGTCTATATAGGCTCGAGCCAGGTCCAATTTATTGTCGTCATCATCATCTAGATCGAGGGAGAATTCGTCGTCGTCATCCAGATCTAAAGAAAATTCGTCTTCGCTATCAAGATCCAAGGTGATTTCGTCATCAAAATCAAAGATCAGCTCATCATCATCATCAGTGGCTTTCCCCAGGTTCAGCGCGACAGTTTCAAGATCCTTTTCAAGATCAAAATCATCCTCTTCGACACTGCTCAGATCGAGAATGTCATCATCATCTAGTTCGAGGCTGATCTCATCACCGTCTTCAGGTTCAGCAATCGCTTCCACTGGTTCCATGCTGGTAATTGTAGCATCCATTACCACAGCGGCGTCCTCAGCTGCACCCGGGATCTTCTGCTGAAATTCGAGTGCTTTGCTAGTAGCCTCATCATCATTCAGGAGTCTGAGTTGTTCTAACTGCAAATTGAAGGCAACAGCTTCTTCGGTCTGAACATAGACTTCGAGCAGTTTAACTTGGATATCTGATCGATCTGGCTCTGCTTGGATCGCATTCTGCAAAAACGTAATAGCTTGAGGGAAGCGACCATAAGCGATGTAGATCTCAACCTCGCTGATAACATCGATGGTTTCTGGAGAAAGGTCTTCCTCTTCCTCTTCTATAACTGGAGATGAATTCAATTGAGCCGCTGCAGAGATATCTTCTGCTTCTGCTGCTGGCGCTTCAAAGGCATCTTCAAAATCCGTTTCCAGTGCATCAGTTTGTTGCCTGCCGCGCATCAAACTCATGCCTCCCACGACCGCACTAACGACGAGCAAGCCCAGCACACCAAGCACTAATGGGTTGCTTAACCAAGATCCCGATGGCGCAGGTTGAAGCGCTGCAGGCTGATTGGAAGCTGCTTGCATCTTCTGGACTTCAGATTTTAAAGCTGCGAGCTGGTCATCTTTAAGAGTCAGTATTTCATTCAAGGTATCTAACTGACCCTGCAGGTCATCTACCTTCACGTTCATTTCGCTATTGGCCCGTCGAGTTCGATCGAGGTCCTCTTCAGCCACTGCCAATTCATTTTCGAGTTCATTCACCCTGACCGATCCACCTAGTCCGGATCGATCTCCGGGAGTGTCATTAGATGCCAGCAACTTCAGCTCATCGCTTGCTCTGTCATCGCGTGCGGTGCTGCTCCCAGATTTACGACGAGTAGCATCCAACTGCGCGAGACTACCGCCCTTATAACTATCAAATAGTTGATTTTGTGTTCGAACCTCTTGAACAGCAGACGCGACTGTTTCTGCTTGAATCTCTCTCACATCTGGGATCCGCAGAACATGCCCTGCTTTCAGGAGGTTAATGTTGTTGTTTATGAAGGCTTCTGGGTTCGCTCTTTGAAGCGCCAAAATGGTTTGCTGGACGGACACAGATTTACTTGGCCGAACACTAAGAGCAATGGTCCACAGAGTGTCACCTTGACCCGTCATGAGATGTTCAGTACCCGCAACACCACCCTGTCGATCTTGCTGGTTGCTGATCACAGGTTGAGTTTGACGCTGCGCGATCACGGATCGACGACTGGTCTGGCTAGGCTGAACGGCTTCAACTCGCTGCTGTCCGAACACAGGCGGATCCAATAGCACCGTATACTCCCTGAGAATACGGCCTGTAGGCCAGAAAACTTCAACAATAAAGTTCAAAAACGGTTCGATAATGGACTTGGTACTGGTCACGAAGATGACCAAGTCACCCTGCTCATTGGGCGCAACCTTAAACCGCAGATCAGTCAGTAGATAATTTCGTTCTACCCCTACTCGATCGAAATCTTCCTGTGAAGCGAGGCTGGGAAGGATTTCCTCGACCTGTAGACCACGCACGTTGGTCAGTGTGATTTTTGCGCTAAATCGCTGATTGAGTGCTGATTTAAGTTCTAGCTCTCCTAGTCCAAGGCCATAAGCAGGAGATGCTAGACACCCTATCGCG
>JBLHQQ010000134.1:0-7417 GCA_047625245.1 Candidatus Azotimanducaceae bacterium | reverse complement strand
GAACGGTGATGACTATCCTGACGTGATCCAGGAAAGAGCCTACACATCGCCGATCTGGTACGCGCCTTGAATTGGCGCCATTAGAAAATCTTATAACTGCCAGCAATAGGAAAAGCAGAGGTACCCAGAGTATTAAAGATTGTAAAACTATGCGCGCTCTAACGAACCTGCTTCAGCCAAGAATAAGATCACGCAAACCTTTGGCCGATAAAATTTCGATCCAGTAGCCATCTGGATCTTTGATAAAAGCCAGCCCCTTCATGTTGCCATCGTCTGGTCGCTTCACGTACTCAACACCGAGCGAATCAAACCGTTCGCAGGCTTGATAAACATCGGGGACTGAAATGCCGATGTGACCAAAACCTTGGGGTTCGCCGTTGCCATCGTGGTAACTGAATTCGGCATCTGATTCCGTACCATGGTTATGGGTAAGTTCGAGTAACGCTGGTTGCTGGAAAATCCATTCTGCTCTTTCTTCTTTCTTTTCTGGAATCTCGGATGCGGGATAGCCAAGAAAGTACAGGCTGAATGCCATATTTGGAAAATCGAATCGGTCGAGCAACGTCATGCCGAGGACTTCTTCATAGAATGGTATGGACTTTTCGGGGTCCTTGATCCGCAACATTGTTTGATTCATAACGAAATCGTTTGTTGCCGTCATTGTGCGGCACTCGCGGCTTGCTTCATACGCGTCAGTTCTTCCCAGCCGAGATAGTGTGTCAAACCATCATCGTTGTAGAACATCACAGGGCCATCGCAGATGAACAGGTATTCAGTATCCTCCAGCGCTATGGTGGCATCGTGCAACACGCCATTGGGTTCATAGTCATAGTCACCCGCGTTCAAGATACCGTCGCGAACCTGCAACTGGCCTTTGAGAATAAATGTATGGGCGTCAGAGAGGTGCTTGTGTTTTTGCGCCACGTACCCTTTCTTCCAACGGAAAAGGGCAGACCAACGGCCAGTTTCCGGTCCGGTCCACAGTACCTTTATCCAGGCTTTACCCGGCTCTGTTTCGATCCACGGTTCATCTGATCGAACGATAATGTCAGCCAGTTGATCGTTTAGTGGCGTGATGTCCTGCATTGCCATTGTCTTCTCTCCTAGTTAGATCGATTGCTAGTGGTGTGTCTCGTCTCTGTATTGATATCCGTTACTGCCGGTCTACTAGTCTGCCACTTTCATCACGGATTTCTGGTCCAATGACTTGAGCACGACTATCACCGAATGGAGCATCTCTATCTTGAAGTGCCGCTCTGAGCCCTTCGGTCGATATTTGTTTGAATACGTCTCTCGCAGCCTTGGTCGTGTGAGCGCGAGCGTCGTTCTCAGCGGCCAGGCGCTGCAGCGTACCTGACCCCATCAACTCCATACCGAGGTTAATGATGCGCTTGTTTGCTGATAACATTTCTGGATCAATCCAGCTCAGGCGGTCAGCTAGCCCTTCAACTTCCTGCTCTAGATTTTCTTCGGGTACGGACTTGAGCACGAGCCCAATGTGAGCGGCGTCTTTGCCGGTGAGCGTGTCGCCAGTCAGTAGCAGCCTTTTTGTCCACTGCGGTCCGATATGGTAGAGCCACATCTGGTTTGGGGCAGCACCCATATTGCGTAACGCGGAGTAGCCAATGCTGGCGTTGTCGGCGCAGATCAGCATGTCACAGTAGAGCGCCAGGTCAGTGCCGCCTGCGTAACAGTGACCGTGAATCTGGGCGATGGTGGGTTTGTGCATTTCAGTTAGGGTTCGAAGGCATCTCTGGAAGCGTTCTATGCCCCAGGCGTCATCATCCATGCTCGTTCTTTTGCGCCTTTCAACGTCATCATCTTTCCGAGCACGAGTGGGTGTCAGATCGTATCCTGCGCAGAAAGATCTACCAGCTCCTTTTAGAATGACGCAATGGACTGAGGTGTCATCATCTGCCTCCCAGAGTGCATCTCGCAATTCTTCAACCAGTTCAATCGACAAGGCATTGCGCTTTTCAGGGCGGTTCAAGGTGATGCGTGCCCGACCGTTTTCGACTTGATAGTCAATGTACTCAAATGATGCTGACATGTGTTTCCCTCAGGAGGCATGTTGTTTGTTGCAGAAACGTTTTTTGCAAAAACGTTGATTGCAAAAACAATGTATGTGTATTTATTTTTAGGTATGCTAACACTAACGGCGAAGGAGATTAAACAACGATGGCTATGTCAGAAATGCTTCGTGAGGTGACGAAAGAAGAAACCGAGAATTTCCATCGTGACGGCGCTGTGATGTTGAAAGGCATCATGGGTAAGGACTGGACGGAAGTGCTTACAGAAGGGTTGGAATACGCCAATAATCACCCTGACGGTATGTCTGCCGGTGTTGCTCAACCGCTACGAATTGATCAGTGGCCGGCTACGCATTCGCCGAAGCTAAAACAGATTCTGGATGAATCGCCGGTCGCCTCGATAGTCGGCTCTGTGCTCAATGCTCCGGTTCGTTTTTACATGGACCAGATGTTTTACAAGCCTGCTGGCATGATCGCACCCAGTGCATGGCATCAGGACACCTGTTATTACAACGTCGAAGGTCACGAGCTCGTGCGTGCCTGGGTCTGCGCTGATCCAGCGCCACGAAATATCAGCATGGAATTCGTGAGAGGCTCCCACTTATGGAACACAACCTATCGACCACCGGTGGGTCTGGATCCCAGTCATGACCCTGAAGGCGCCAGAGCCCTAGAGGCAGCTTTTGCTGCTGGCGAGGTGCTTATCGGCAAAGAAGCGCACGAAAAGTGGACCTACTTTGATTCATTCCTAGATCCCGCTCTGCCAGAGCTGCCGAATATTGACAGGTTAAGGGGTTCATTCGACATCGTGGGTTGGGATTACGAACCAGGTGATGTGCTGCTGTTTCACGGCAATATTCTTCATTCAGCGTTAGGTGGTGTAGAGCTTGACCACCCAAGACGTTCACATGCGTCGTTGTGGGCAGGTCCCGATGTGACTTATCTGCATCGTCGCAGTCAGGCGATACCCGACCCGTTGGCGTTGTACGACTTCGACCCGAAAGATGGTCAGCATCTGGAAGAATTTCCAGAGGTGTTTCCAGTAGCCTGGGCGCCTTGAATCATTTACCAGGTTTGAGAGACGAGAGTTCAAGTTCGGAAGTCATTTCAACCAATAGCTTTTTGGTGAACTCCAGAACTTTTTGCGTCCTGGCAGCGCTCAATTGATTATTCAGCCGGCCGAACGCCAGGCCCTCCATCTGGTACTGGCCGATATCACAGATCAAATCATATTTTTCTCGATCTTTGCTTCCCTCGGGAATTCTCGAAAGAAAATCTCTGCGCCATGATTTAACAAAACGTTGATAGGCGGGTTTGAGTACATTTGCAAGTTCTGGATGAGTTCGTGCCGCTATGACCAAATCCTGGTAGGCAATATAGTGACCTTCAAAAAGGTGCCGCCAATACACATCGATTGCATGGGCCATGCGATCTACACCCGCAGGTGTTTCCTCTAGATCGCGCTGATGGTCCGACAAACGTTTTGCGTGAAGATAGTTGACCGCGGCCTTTATGGCGTCGATCTTTGCCGGAAAGTGGTACTGCATGGAACCCTGCGATACCTTCGCTACTTTTGCAATTTTCGCCATGGTGGTGTTTTCGTAGCCGTAGTTGACAATACACTCTAGTGTTGCAATGACAATTCGGTCCTTTGTCAAAGAGCTTTTTTGAGACTGCCAGTTATCACTTTCTTTTGTGTTCATACCAATATTGGACTCAACGTACACAGCACGAATCTTAGTGTCCGCGCTTTCTCATAGCCAGTTGAATGTTTTGCTTTACTCAAATGCGTGACGGTTCTTGGTGTTAATAAAAAAATATGTGTATATTTATTTTTAAGGAACGCGGAAATATCAAATATCACAGAGATACTTTCAAGAGAAGCCAATCAGAATCACTATGGAAGAATTCAGGAACGAAGTCCGCAGTTGGCTTGAGGGTCATTGTCCTCAGACGATGCGGAGCAAAGGAACAGAAGAAGACTGGGTCTGGGGTGGCCGCAATGCAACCTACCGTCATCCGGATGCCAAAATCTGGTTGGACCGCATGGGGTCGAAAGGTTGGACCTGCCCGACCTGGCCTAAGCAATATGGCGGCGGTGGCCTCTGTTACGAACAAAACAAAGTGCTTCAGCAGGAGCTGCGACGCATTGATGCGCGCCGTCCCTTGATGTCCTTTGGTGTCGATATGCTTGGCCCGGTGCTGCTTGAATTTGGTAATGAAGCGCAAAAGTTGGAACATTTACCCAAGATAGCCCGGGGTGAAATTCGCTGGTGCCAAGGTTACAGTGAGCCAGGCGCTGGCTCAGACCTGGCAAGTTTGCAGACTCGAGCAGTTGAAGATGGCAATCAGTATGTGGTCAATGGATCGAAGCTATGGACTTCTTTTGCCCATTTTTCTGATTGGATTTTTTGCCTAGTCAGGACCAAAGTCGACGCGCCAAAACATGAGGGTATTAGCTTCCTGCTGTTTGACATGACAACGCCGGGTGTCAGCGTAAAGCCTATTGCGCTGATCAGTGGTTCGTCTCAATTTTGTGAGACGTTCTTTGTTGATGTGAGGGTGCCCAAGCCCAACCTCGTTGGTGTTAAGAATGACGGTTGGAAAATCGCCAAGCGACTGCTGCAGCACGAACGAAACATGGTGGCGGGAATGGGGGCCGGTGGAAAGAGTAGAAATTCTCAGTTCACAATGGAGAATCAAGCGAAGACCTACTTGGGTGAAGTCGATGGAAAAGTCGCTGACCAGGTAGTGAGAGACAAGATCACACGACACAAGATGAAGAGCCGGGCATTTTCTCTAACGATTAGTCGTGCGGCTGTCGAAGCAAAGGCGACCTCGGATCCATCACCGGCATCATCGATGTTCAAGTACTTCGGTACTGAACTGAATAAGAACCGGTTTGAGATTATGATGGACATTATGGGTACTCAGGCACTTGGCTGGGAGGCGCCGTGTTTTGAAGACCGCGAACTGCAGACGACCAGGGAATGGTTGAGGTCCAAGGCCAATTCAATTGAAGGCGGCACATCCGAGGTGCAGCTCAATATCATAGCGAAACGGGTACTTTTGTTGCCCGACTAGAAAGTGTTTAAACCTAAATAGAGCGTAAATAGAACTCTACTAAAGCAACACGGAGGCGAGCGTGGCAAAAGACCAGAAGATTGATGTTTATCTTGTATGTAATGCCCGGTATCACGACACCAACTTTGCCAGGCTGGAACTCCTGAAACTGCTTGGCGAAAATGAGGACATAAACACTCGTGTTGCAGAAAATTTCAGTGATGTTGAGGCGATTGCAGACTCCGCGTTACTGATTACCTACACCTGCGATCTGCGGCCAACATTGGAAGAGCAGGAGGCGCTGGCTGTATTTCTGGAAAAGGGCGGTAGATGGTTCGCGCTGCATGCCACTAACGCTCTACTTGATTTCGTCGATGGTAAAGCAGACACGCCGAACGTTGCCCCTCGATTTATGGAGCTCTTGGGCAGTCGATTCGTTGCGCATCCAGCAAATCAGCGAATCGAGATAAAAGTAACGGACGTAGAGCATCCGTTGACCGCCAATATAGAAGATTTTGTTGTGGAAGAAGAGGAGCCTTACTATTGCGAGGCCCATGGCGAACAGGTTGTACTTCTTGAAGCGTCTTACAATGAACCTTCTGTGGGTTATGTGCGGGCTGAATTTGGCACTGACAAGGAAAGTCACCCTCAGATGTATCTGCACCCTTGGGGGGATGGTTCGGTGCTTTACCTCTCGCTTGGGCACTGCACAGGCAAGCATGACATGAAACCTTTGGCTGATATTGTTCCCGTGGTCAGAGGCTCATGGAACTCACCCGTTTACTATGAACTGCTGCGCCGAGGAATCCTCTGGGGGATCGCTGAACTGTAGAACCTCATCGCTTCAAGACCCCAAGATGATCAGATACTTTGCAGTGACTACGAACCGGTCGAGACAGGTTGTCCGCTTAACTCTCGAGTCGATCTGCTCCTTGAGACATCTGGGTTAGTCGATAACACTGAGCCTAGCCATAGTAAGCGTTTACACTTGTGTTGAGTTCGATGTTGAAAAAAATCGCTTTTATTCTAGCCCATTACACTGCCCGAATCACTTAGCGGACTAGTTAGCCGCTAAGCGAAACAACCAGACATCGCTGACATTTAGGCCTTGAGGATTTGTGCTGCCATATTTCGCGTCCCAGTCCTCGGCAAATTTTTCAAACTCAGCCTGATCTGTCACTCGCGTTGCCTGGACGCCATATAGCTTACCTTCAACTTCTAGACGAGCCATAGGGTTACTTTCCAAGTGTTCAGCCCAGGTGGAATAGTTGTCTCCGGCATAGATATACATCCAATCTTGCTTGCCAATTACCCATAAGTTGACCGAATAGGGTTCGTCGCCTTTTGTTTCTAATTGAATAATTTCGGCGCTAGCCACTTCCACCCAGGAAGCTGGATGTTCAGTTGGCTGCCCTGTCAACGCACCGCTAGAGAAGGGAATATTTTCTCGAGAGCAGGCTGAAAGTAAAACAACCAAAATAATAGTGGATAAATTTTTAAGCATTTTGTTGCCTCACTTTTGGGATCTGTGTGTCGACATCATTCTACCCAAAATCAAGTAAGAGGCGTTAGCGTATGCGCCTGCACTCGCGCCAGCTGACATTACTTTTGGTTTGTGTGACTTAACAGAAGACATCCACGCAGTTGCGGACAGCCTCAAGCAGTATGGCGTCAGGGTGATGTTGTAGATCAGACTGCTGATTATCTTGGTAGCATCGATGTTTTGATTAACAATGCCGGTGTCTGTATCGCCAGTTATCCCATGATTCGCTCTTTTTTCGGCTCGAGTGTCACTCAAGAAGACATAGACAAATGGATGCAGCCAGAGGACATCGCCCGGGTGAGTATCGAAATCCTCGAAGAGGGGCCTGCCGGTAGAAATGCCCAGAGCATTAACTTTTGTATGGGACGGCCAGTACAACTTGAAACGCCACATGAACAGCTGAGCGAGGCATGGATCGAGCGGACGTCGCAGACATTGTTTTTGAAGCAATCAATACTGATTCGATCCTTTTCTTTCTAGGCTTGCTGCTTTGCTTCTTCTATCGCTTCTTTAACCCTTTTGGCTTCTGTGCCATCAAGCCGGTCCTGCATTCCTTTTTCCATCTCGGCCATAATTTTTGCGGCGAACTCGTTCTTCTGAATTTTCTCCCAATAAGCTGCCACTTTTGTTGTGCCAATGATTGGGTTGTCGACTCCTAGTCGGGGCATTGAGCCTTGACACATATACAAAGCAGGAACCAATGTGCAGTCGGCGCGAGTGAGCGTGTTGCCCACAGCGAAATCGCCGTCGCCCAGATGATTTTCCAGAGCACCAATACCGC
>JBLHQQ010000133.1:0-7425 GCA_047625245.1 Candidatus Azotimanducaceae bacterium | reverse complement strand
TAATGACGGGAGGGCTGGGCTGGCAAAAAAGTGCTGATCTAGCGATAAAGCTCGAACAACAGGGTTTTTCTGGAATGTTATTCACCGAGGCGGCCAAAGTGCCCTGGATGATGATTGGTGCAGCCGCCATGGCCACGAGCACATTGCAGTTTAGTACTGGCATAGCGGTCGCGTTTCCTCGAAGTCCGATGATGAGTGCTCAAATTGCCTGGGAGCTAGCTGAAAATACCAGCGGGCGATTCAGGCTTGGATTAGGCAGTCAGGTTAAAGGTCATGTGGTTCGTCGATATTCGAGTCAGTTCGATAAACCGGCACCTCAAATGCGAGACTATGTTGCTGCTGTACAAGCTTGTTTGCGAGCATTTAGAGGTGAAGAAAAACTTCATCATGAAGGCCCCTATTACAATTTAAGTTTGTTGCCGAGCCAGTGGGCGCCAGGGCGCCATAGCTTCGAAGATATCAAGATAGACATTTCGGCAGTTGGGCCGTACATGTGTCAGGTAGCTGGAGAATTGTGTGATGGGTTGCACGTTCACCCGATGCACTCATTGCACTACCTGCAAAATCGATTGATCCCCGCGGTTAAGAAGGGTGCAGCTAAAGCCGGACGTGATCTTAATGATGTCGATTTGATCGTTCCCGTATTCGCGATCGCCGGAGACTCACGGGAAGCGCAAGCAGCCATGATCCAGCGAGCGCGTACTCAGATCGCGTTCTACGGCTCAACTCCGAACTATGCCTACCAATTCGATGATCTTGGCTTTGAGGGCACGACACAAAAGTTGAGCGCGTTGATGAAGGACGGAGATATCAAAGGTATGGCGAATACGATCACTGATGAAATGCTCGATCATTTTGCGATCATTGCCAGCTGGGATGATATGGCTGAGGAGTTAAAAAAGCGCTATTCAGGTATCGCTAGGCGGGTTGTGACCTATCTAGCCGCGGAGGACATTCAACGTCACCCAGAGAATCTGGCCCGTTGGGGCGAGATAGGCAAAGCCTTATCAGCGTAATTTAGCAATCGGTTTTGTTTTTGCTGCGCTAGCTTGTATCGGCAGAAAGATGGTTACCGTGGTGCGACCGGGTATCGTTGTCTTGAGCTTGTGAAAGTGCAGCGGCGGTTGCGGGGAACAATCTGACTTGGATCAAGCCGATACCCTCCGTCAGGTTTGCCGTAAGTCTTATTTCTGGTCGGTATAGGCGAGTCTGCGATCACCTGCCTCGAATTTTGCAGCCAGAAGTATTCTCTGCTGTAAAGACTGGTTTTCTTTTTCTACGCGTATGCGATTGGTCACATCTTGTTGTATGCCGAGAAAGAATTTGGGTTGGCCATCACCATCAAAATCGGCGAGGCCGTCACTATGTTCCAGAATAAGGTACCGTCCTTGCGATAGTTTCTTAGGACTACCGTGGTCGCACAGTTCTCCTTAATTGCTTTTCGAAAAGTGGTAATGGCGGTTTGTTTAAGATCATCACTCTGAAGGAAACGACAGTTCTTTCCATAAACGTCACTTTTGTTGTAACCCGTAATCATGCTCAAGGCACTATTAGCGTAGACAACTGGATTATCTTTGAGGTTGGGATCTGAGACCACAACGCCCACTGGCTAATTGTCGAAACTGGCCAGATCTAACCGAGAGCTGCCGCTATGGTGATTCTTTCTGTACACCACTATAAAGGCGTGTTGAGCAAAGGTGCAGATCAGAATCGTGACGATTGCGATAGGTACCTCCGAATCCATCACTTTGCTCGAAGTAAACGTGCTTGCGACCCATCGTTTATTCTTACGATCGGCAAGTGAGCAGGAGAAGCCCGCGATATGGTTTATGATGGGGTCAAGTCAAGGAGTGTGATATGAGAATTGGTTGGAATGGTACTGGAATCGTGGGGCATGCCTCATTGGAAAGCGTCACGAAGGATATGCAGCGAGCGCAAGCCAATGGATTTGCTAGTTATTGGTTAGCGGATCATCCGACAGGCGGTTTCGATGCTCTGACGGCGCTAGCTATCGGCGGACAAGATATTAGCAGTATGGAGATCGGTACAGCCGTAATCCCCACCTTCCCGCGAAATCCAATGGCGTTAGCTGCTCAAGCGCTTACGGTCGCGCAATCACTCAAGGTGCCATTTTGTTTGGGGGTCGGTCTCTCCCATGAAAGTATGATGAAAGAATTGGGTATCGCCTTTGAAAAACCGATTCGTCATCTTCGCGAGTACTTGTCGATTCTAGTACCTCTGCTGGAAGAGGGTGAAGTCGATTTTGATGGTGAGTTGTTGTCCTGTCACGCCAAAATTTTTAAACGTCCAATGCCAGAAATATCAGTAGTTGTGGCGGCTCTTGGTCCCCAGGCTCTGAAGGTGGCGGGTCAGTTCTGCAGCGGCACAACTCTCGCATGGGTTGGACCAAAAACAGTTAAGGAGCATATTGCACCCCGAATTCAGGATGCGGCTTCAGCAGCCGGTCGATCTTCACCTCGAATCATTTCGACTCTACCTGTTTGCATCACAACTCAAGGTGATGCTCGGCGAAAATCAATTAGCCAAAATTTTGCTAGCTACGGCGAGCTTCCCTCTTATCGTGCGATGTTTGATCGAGAGGGCGCTGCGGGGCCAGGCGACGTGGCTCTGGTCGGAAGTCCTAGTGAAGTAAAAGAACGACTGGAAATATTGGCAGATGCTGGTGTCACAGATTTTGGTGCGACCGCCTATGCGGAGAGCCCTGAAGAAAAGTCGAATACCCTGTCGTTTCTGGCTGAGCTATCTAAAGGAGCTATCTAAAGGAGCTATCTAAAGGAACAAACTAACGCTTAGGCGATTCTATAACGTTCGATCTGGATATCATCTTCACCCAGATCCGCGAAATTGTCTGCCACTCGGGCCCGAATGTATTCCCTCCAGGTAAAGGAATTGTAGTGTGGCTCGCCGACCAGATCGCTAAGGGGTTTAATGACCGCGTCGAATCTGGGTTGGTAAAAAAATGGCGTGCTATATCTGCCCTTATGGGTCCTGGAGGTGACGCGATGGACGGCTGCTCGGTAGACATCGTTAGTTTGCACTTGTAAGGCGTCGCCGAGGTTAACGACGATGGTACCTTTGACCGGGAGCACATCAATCCAACCATCTGATTTGGATAAGGCCTGCAGGCCACCGGTTTGATCCTGAACGAGCAAGGTCACCGTTCCAGGATCCGTGTGGTGGTGCAGCGCCATATCGCCAAGGGCATTAACTTCAGTTTGCTCGGTTTTTGAGAGGGGATCGCCGGTTGGGTAATAGTTTAATCGCATCGAACTGGTGTGTTGTTCGCCATAGTCCTGGTCGACTTGTTCCCGCGGCAGTCCCAGGCTTTGATAAACGAGTTTGGTGGTATCCGATGCGAGTAGCGTACAGGCGTTGAAGTAATCTGACATCGCGGCTTTAAATTGAGGCAGGCTTTCGGGCCATTGAGATCGGATGTTGGTGTTTTTTGATCGATACCCTCCTGCTTTAAAGTCGAAGACTTCCTTCAGGTCACGTTTTTGTTTAGTCAGCTCTCGATCGTAATAACCCAGTGGATTCGACCCAGTTCTTTGTAGAGCTAGCTTTGCGGCTCGCGGTAGCGCGAAGAATGATTCAGTAGCCTGCCACATCTTCTCGATTTGATGCTCAAGACCGTGATTTCGAAGTAGAAAAAACCCATGGTCACGGCAGGCCTGGGCCATGACCTCCAGTTCCGCGGCATCGCTGTTGTGTAGTTTGACTAAGTCGAGAGTCGGTACTGAACTCATTTTGGTGGCATCCTGATTCGGTTGTCTGTGGCACTGATCGTAAATTGGATCCGCGCCTTCAAGTTTAACGCTTTCCAGGCGGGTGTATGACCCAGGCCGGTTTAGCGTCGCTCACCTTAGCCCAGGTTGCGCCGCTCTGTTCTGTTAAAAACAAGTTGATCACTTCATCTGCAATCACCTCGGGAGTCATAAACCCTGCTTCCTCAATGCGCTGGGCGTGGGGGATGATTGCGGTGTCGATTCCACCTGGGCAGAGGGCGTTGATGCGTAAATCCAATTTTTGCAGCTCCCGTTTTAGACTGCGAACCAAACCTGTGACGGCGTGCTTACTCATGGCGTACAGAGGATCAACGTCGTAGGGGACGATCCCTGCCAATGAGCAGGTGACAACGATGCTACCACCGGCTCTCATCTTTGGTAGTAGGTAATGCAACCCCAGCACAACGCCATCGACATTAACGCCCATCATCCGTCGGTAGTGAGGGAGTGATAACTTGCTAAAAGCGTAGTCTGCGAGCGGTGCTTCAGGAGGCGCGCTTTGAATTCCAGCATTCAGATGTAGGTGATCTATACTGTCGATATCTAGGGATTCTGCGAAGGATTGCCAGCCTTCTTCACTGCTGACATCGAGTTGTCTTGATCTAACAGTATTGCCAAGTTGTGATAGGCCGGTCTTGCTGATGTCGAGCGCCGTAACAGTAGCGCCCTGTTTGGCAGCGGACAAGGCTGTTGCTGCGCCGACGCCGGAGCCCGCTCCTGTGATTATCACGCGTTTGTCGGTGAGCTTACCCATGGCTAAATCCCTTCAAAATTCGACTTGAGTGTGTCATCCCGTTGCCAGCCTGTACAGGTGCAGTGCTATGCTCCGATTCTTTGTTTGAGGGAAGCATTGAGATGAAATTGTATACTGGTGATTTAAGCCCATATTCCGCTAAGGTGCGGATGCAAATTTACGCCATGGGGATAACTGATATTGATTTCGAGCTACCCTATAGCTTATTTATGGGCAAATTGTCAGATTTCTCACCTATCGGTCGAATTCCTGTATTGGAAACAGAAGAGGGCATAATTCCAGAGTCCGAGGTCATCGCAGAATACTTGGATGATTTATATCCAGACAAAGCATTGTTAGGTTCGTCACCAAAAGTCAGGGCTGACGTGCGGCTCGTCTCAAGAATTGCCGATATCTATTTGATGAACAATATTTTTATGGCGTTACCTCAGGCTCCTAGAAAGACGAGGAACGATGCGATCAGAGATCTGTTGATGAGGCAGGTGGGGCGCGGTGTTGGCGCTCTCGATAAACATCTAGGCGATGGTGAGTTTGCGGTTGGCGACAGCCTGACACGAGCAGATTGTTCTTTGGTACCGGCGCTTTGGATGTGCGAGAAGACCGTGCCTCGATTCGACGTGCCTAACCCCATGGAGGGAATCGAGAAGGTGTCCAACTACTGGCAGAAAATCCAGACCAACCCTCATGCTGCTAAAGTCATTGAAGAAATGAACCAAGGACTTCAGCAGCGAATGGACGGCACCGAGAAGAAGCGCATTGAAGCAGCGATAGCCGCCCAGAAAGCTTAAACGAGGCTTAGGTTTGTTCGTTCTTAGTTAAGCTAAATTTGCCAGTACCAAGGGCAGCAACTATAAGGAGCCCAGCCGTGATACCCAGATTCTTGAAGAAATTCTGGATTTCATGGTTCCGCTCCATACCTTCGGTATAGTCCCAGAAATTGTGCATGGCGAGGCTAATCACCAGAGTTAAGCCAGCAAGCAGGAAAGCAGCAATCTTGCCTTTAAAGCCAAGTATCAAGGCGGCACCACAACCGAGTTGGAGGACGATAGTGATCCCAAGCAGAACAGGAATAAACGGTACGTTATGTTCAGCCATATAGCTGACGTTACTTTCCCAACCGGTAATTTTACTAATGCCCGGGAGGATGAAATAGATGCCAAGTAAGAACCGCCCAGCCAACAAACAAGCGTTTTCGAGATATGTCATGTGGAGCCCTTTGTGTTTTTTGAATCATACGGCGAAAGGAGAATGAAGTCCTGTTTCCAGTGTGGCATGGAGGTGACAGCGCCGCGTTGTCCGAAGTGTGATGGGTTGATTGGTGAGCAGTCTGACGGCTCGACGACACAGTTCGATATTGCCCACCAGGGAGAAACTGTGAGAGAGGCCTTAAGCAAACTTGAGCGGTTCCTGCTCGAAGCCAAAGCAGGTCTGCCGCGCTATGCTCGAGTGATTGTCGGCACCGGCAGAATTCGTGATGAGGCTCTGAGCTGGCTGCAGGATGCTGAATTTCGGCGCGAGGTGCTTCGAGTTGACATGCCCGACTACAATCCGGGGCAAATATTGGTGCAGTTAAAACCTTAAGGCGAGGATCAGAATCCTATTAAACCTTGCGGGCTTGGTGTAAAACATCCTCGAAAGAACAATAAAAAGAGGCAAGTATGGAGCTAGTAGGTGCGTTTTCGAATCCTGATGTGGGGCGAGACTTTGCGGAAAGTCTAAGAGGACGTCTTCTTGTAGATCCAAGAGAAGAAACCGACCACTTACCTTTTGCTGCGCTGGTCAGCGTCGAGACCGATCAAGCCGCTGCATTTATCGCAGCAGCAGATGTTGGTGCGTTTGTTTGCGTTCGCCGCTTTATTAAACCTAGAGCTACCCCTTTGCCAGCCCCAGATTCTACCCTGCCAGGTAAAATCGCCATGTTTCCGATGGTGAAACGGGAGGATCTCAGTCATGAGCAGGCTGACGGATATTGGCGAGACATGCATGGGCCGTTAGCCCTCAGAGTTCACGAGGCGATGAGCTTCTACACGCAACTCAGCATCGTCCATGTGATTCATGGGCCGGCCTGGGATGGTATTGCCCAGTGTGGATTCGACAATATTGATGATCTGCGACTGAGATTTTATGGTTCACCCGCCGGTCAAAAAGAGGTGGAAGTTGATGTCGCAAAATTTGCCGATCCAAAACGTTCTCCACGCCGGCTGATTTGTGACGAATTTCTTTTTGCACGCTGAAGGATAAACGCAGCGATAAGGAGAGAAGAGCGCTAACGCCAGCAATAGTAAGAGCATTAAAGAGTGAAACAAAGAGAGCAATAAAGTGAGCAGCAAAGAACCGATGAAGCTATCCGATCAATTTCGATTTCATAGTGTGGCGATTATTAGCCTGCTTACAGCCATTCTTGGCGTGAGTTTTCACATCGTCCAGACAAATTTGATTGAGGAGAACGCGACCCGGTGAGATGCAACCTTTGAGTCATTGTTAGCCCTCGGTGAACGATCTGGCGATGCTACTTCAACCCGAAACCACGGAACAGTGTCGGCAACTGAAAGTCGTCTGGCAAGCTCACTTTGACACTCTGAAGGAGCCAGAATCAGAGAAGGCGGTGTCAGATGCCATTGGCCTGGCGAGAGAAGAGATCCTGCAGGTGCTACAAACCCTCTAGTCCAATGTGATTATTCGAGTTTCTTGATATAGGTGCGAAGCCGATCAACTTCCTTGAAACCGCAGGATTGATAGAGTTTTTGCGCCTGGTGGTTAAACCCCGCCGTATAAATACGGCAATGCTCCATTCCAGATTGCCGAAGTTTGACTAAGCCACTCTTAATCAATGCCTGGCTGATGCCTCGTCCTCGTCCGCCAGGC
>JBLHQQ010000132.1:0-7484 GCA_047625245.1 Candidatus Azotimanducaceae bacterium | reverse complement strand
GTCTCCACTCATGTCTTTGACGATTTGGGTCGGCCAACAAAAATCGATGTTGATGGTTATGGCATGCTAATCAAGCTGACGGTGACAGAGTGGCTGTGATATTTCCGTTGTCTCTTGCCGCACCGGCAAAGATTAACCTGTGTTTGCTTATCCTCAGACGTCGAGCCGATGGTTACCACGACCTTCAGACTGCCTTTCAGCTTTTAGATCTAGCCGACGAGCTCCGCTTTGAACTAGCAGAAGAATTCACGGTTGCAGAGTTGCCAGGGGTGCCTGGCACTAAGAACCTGGTCTACAAAGCGGGCATGTTATTGGCTGAGCACTGCGCCATAACGCCTGTGGGCAAAATTACCGTCACCAAGCGTATCCCAATGGGTGCCGGTCTAGGTGGCGGTAGCTCGGATGCAGCAACCGCTCTGGTTGGCCTAAATGCTCTCTGGCAATGCGGGCTGGCAAAAGATGACCTGGCAGCTCTCGGAGTCCAACTGGGCGCGGATGTGCCAGTATTTGTTCACGGCCACTCGGCATGGGGCGAAGGCGTTGGAGAGACTTTAACCCCAATGGAATTGCCCGCCGCGACCTATTTGCTGGTTTACCCCAACTGCCACGTTTCGACTCAGGAGGTCTTTAGCCATCCAGATTTGACACGGGACTCGTCTGCCATCACAATAGCGCGCTTTTTAAGCCTCGGGGCAAGAAACGACTGCGAAAATATCGTGTGTCAAATCTATCCTGAAGTGGCCAGGGTACTCGGTTGGTTAAACCAATGGGGGCCTGCTAAAATGACCGGCACCGGTTCTTGCGTCTACTTGCGCTGCGAATCACTTAGCGATGCAAGCGCCATCCAGAAGGAAGTCCCTTCTGAGTGGCAATCCTTCATCGCCGAGGGTGTTAACCGGTCTCCACTTCTAGTTCTGTAGAGTTTTATTAAAGAGTTTTTGGGGCGTCGCCAAGTTGGTAAGGCCCAAGGTTTTGATCCTTGTATGCGCAGGTTCGAGTCCTGCCGCCCCAGCCATATCTTTTGAATTTGGAAGATAAAGACTGCTTTTTTGGCGAGAAGCAGTCAACTTTTTTGACCTCTGGATAAATCATCGAGAAGTTAGAACAAATGTATCGACTTAAAGTTGATGCTGACAAGTCGGGCGCGACGGTCGCAGTTGGCCCGGCACTTTTGTAACAATTCTCAATTGAGAGAAGGAGAATAAAGATGGCGAGTGATTTTGAGCTAGCTGCTCAGGCACGAACCGACCTGGGGAAAGGTGCGAGCCGCCGCCTACGTCGTTTAGCTGATCTGGTTCCTGCAGTCTTGTATGGAGCCCAACAAGAACCTATATCGCTATCCATTGCCCATAAGGACTTGCATAAGTCCTGTGAGAATGAAGCGTTTTTTGCCCACATCATCAGCATTAACATTGACGGCAAAAAAGAAAATGCCATTGTTAAAGCGCTGCAGCGGCACCCAGCAAAAGATCGCATCATGCACGCCGACTTTCAGCGAGTCCGCATGGATGTTGAGATCAGCGTTGATTTACCGTTCCACTTCACGAACGAAGATATCTGTATCGGCGTCAAGCAAGAAGGCGGCACCGTGTCTCACGTAATGAGCACTGTGCAAATCACTTGTCTACCTGGTGACCTGCCAGAGTACATTGCTGTTGATGTTGGGAATCTGAATGTTGGCGATGTGATTCACCTAAGTGAAATTACCTTGCCTAAAGGCGTGGTCATTCCAGAACTTGAACTGGGCGACGACCACGACCAGGTAGTGGTTTCAGTTATGGCCAGCAGAACGGATGTTGATGAGGACGAAGAGGGCGCTGATGCACCTTCTGCGGACGTTCCTACCGTTGACAAGGACGCTGATTCAGCTGAATCAGGCGGCTAGTCGGTATTGCCATGAGCTTACCCCTTAAGCTCATTGTTGGGATTGGCAATCCGGGAGAACAGTACGCCAGAACCAGACACAACGTTGGGGTCTGGCTCGTCTCTCGGTTTGCGGACCAACAAGGTGTAACTTTTTCTAAAGAAAAAAAGTTTTTTGGCCGAGCGGCAACCACGCTGTTTGATGGTCACGAGATTCGTTTGCTGCTTCCTGATACTTATATGAACGAGAGCGGCAAATCTGTCGCTGCCCTTGTTAACTTTTTCAAGCTAGATCCTACCGAAATTTTGATCGTGCATGATGAATTGGACCTGGATACAGGCCTCATACGATTCAAGCAAGGCGGTGGTCTTGCCGGTCATAACGGCTTAAGAAGTATCACCCAGAGATTAGGCGGCACTCAGGACTACAATCGATTGCGTATTGGTGTTGGTCATCCAGGTGATAAATCAGATGTGACTGGCCATGTACTTGGCAAGGTCGCCAAAAAAGATGAAGCCGTAATCAACGAGTGTATTGAAGAAGCACTACGAGTATTTCCCACTGCAGTTAGTGGTGATTGGGAAAATGCCATGAATCAACTGAATGGCTTACGAATAGAACCAAAGTGAGGATGTGTCATGGGATTTAACTGCGGAATTGTAGGTTTACCAAATGTCGGTAAATCAACCCTGTTCAATGCTTTGACCAAGGCTGGTATTGCTGCGGAAAACTTTCCTTTTTGTACCATCGAGCCCAATTCCGGGATTGTACCAATGCCGGATTCCCGATTAGATCAGCTGGCAGAAATCGTTAACCCGCAAAACATTATCCCCACTACTATGGAGTTTGTAGATATTGCGGGGCTTGTGGCCGGAGCCTCGAAAGGTGAAGGGTTAGGCAATAAATTCTTGGCGAATATCAGAGAGACCGATGCCATTGCCCATGTGGTCCGCTGCTTTGATGACGACAATGTTATCCACGTTTCTAATAGCGTTGACCCTACCCGGGATATTGAAATCATCGATACAGAATTGCAGCTCGCAGATTTGGAAGGTATTGAAAAGGGTATTGAGCGAATGACCCGCGTCGCCAAGAGCGGCGACAAAGAAGCCATCGTGAAAAAAGAACTGCTGGAAAAAATCCAAGCCCATGTTAACGAGGGTAACCCGGTTCGAACGTTCGATATGGACCACGATCAAAAAATGATGATTCGTGATCTTCAGCTTATTACCCGCAAGCCTGTGCTCTACATTGCTAACGTCGACGAAGATGGCTTTAGCGATAACCCATACCTCGATGAGGTGGTCGCAATTGCTGAGAAGGAAGGTGCTGAGGTGGTTGCGATTTGCAACAAACTTGAGGCTGAAATCGCAGAGCTAGAGGACGAAGAGAAGTTAGAGTTTCTATCAGATCTTGGTATGGGAGAACCTGGCCTTGATCGAGTTATACGCGCCGGATACAAATTGTTGGATCTACAAACCTATTTTACCGCCGGTGAAAAAGAAGTTCGTGCCTGGACGGTGAAGCAACATGCGACTGCGCCCCAGGCTGCAGGCGTCATCCACACTGACTTCGAAAAAGGCTTTATTAAGGCCGCCGTCATCGGCTTCGATGACTACATCTCATTCAAAGGAGAAAATGGCGCTAAAGAAGCCGGTAAGCTCCGCCTCGAAGGCAAAGAGTATCTAGTCAAAGACGGCGATGTTATCCACTTCCGTTTTAACGTTTAAGCTTTTAGTTTAGGCAAATTGTTTAGGTAAGCACCTGCTCCATATAGCGCATACGCTGGGCAACACGTTCAGGCTTCTGACTGCCAAGGTGAAACACCAACTCGTCGACGCCTAGCGCCTCATACTCTGGTATACGGCTTTCATCAAAGTCATAGGGCGGTGTTATCACAACTCGAAAACCTTCCATCGAGCGCCCGGCTTCTTCGAGCGCTGCCGCTACTTTATCCAGCATCGTTTTTGCCGCCTCAGGATTTAAACCGAAGCCATACCAGCCGCTACCGAATCGCGCGGTGCGTCGCAGGGCCGCCGGACTGTAACCACCAATAATCATAGGGATGTGCGGAGATTGCAAAGGTTTGGGATCAAGCCGGCATCCCTTCACGGTGATGTGCTTACCCTCGTAGTTCGTAATGTCGTTGGTCCAGAGCGATTCGATTAACTCTAGGAATTCATTACAACGCTCGCCACGATCTTCCCAGCTATAGCCGCAAGCCAGTACTTCCTCTTTGCACCAGCCAACCCCGACCCCAAAATCGATTCGGCCCCCGGTCAACCAATCTAATGTTGCAAACTCCTTTGCGGTATAAATCGGGTTTCTTTGTGGCACGAGAGTGATGCCAGTCGCCAGGCGAAGCTTTTCAGTGCAATTCGCCAGAAAGCCAAAGGTTGCAACAGTGTCCAGAAGCCCGCCGCCATTAGGAACAGGAATGCGCCCATCCTTGCTGCCGGGGTAGGGGAACTCCATTTCATTGAAAAGCACCACATGCTCGCCAAGCCAGAGAGAATCAAGACCTATTCCCTCCGCTTGCTGGGCAAAGTCCCGCAGCATAGAGGGCGATGCCATCGGTGACATAAAAGTAGAAAACAGACCGTATTTCATGGATTTGACTCGCGAGTAGCAATCGATTTGAACAGACTAACTGCCAGCCATAACCTTGACAATGCCTGCCTGAAAATGGAGAATTCGCGTCCTTCTGGCACCCTGCCAGAAATCGCTTGATAGATATGGCTACGTAGCTCAGTTGGTTAGAGCACAGCATTCATAATGCTGGGGTCGGTGGTTCAAGTCCACCCGTAGCTACCAAGTTCATGACCTTGCCCGAAGGGCAAAACATGTATGGTCGGTGACCTAGGCGGTCGGTCCGCTGCATCGCCCGAAGTCCGCCGGTAGCTGCCAAACAACTAAGATACTTGCGGTTACAACACTATCACCTAAGACGATGCACGGGATGCTATCTAATGCCGGCAGACAACCGTCCAGACGCTTAGGCAACTCAGGCGAGGTGGCGGATTAGATAACCTTTCTCGTTAGCGATCACGTTTCCTGGATCACCGGAGAAAAACTTCAAATATTAGAATGGCAATTGGTATTAGATTCCCGCTCAATTCTTTAACAACATCAATCGGTCCAATTACAGATTTCTTCGGCTTTGACCCAGGCGTAGTAAGACGCGAATTCCCGGCGGATGTCTTCTTCAGTAAAGCCAAACTCTTCGGCAGTATAGGACCAACCACCATGCTTATTCTTGGTGTTCTCTAGCTCCCAACGCACGACGTTCGCATAAGTTTGAACGGATGGCGTCAAACCGCAAAATTCATAGATACCATCGATGACCGAGCGCGCGTCCGTCCGAACATTGTCGTAACAGATATCGTGGAATACCTCCTCGGGATGGGTTTCCCTGTACCTTAGGCTTTGCATTATCTGCCTGGCCATTTTTACAGGCCTACCACTCATGTCTGCGTCAACATCAGAATAGGCTCGACGGAAGGTTCGTCCCAATCGACTGGTTGATAGAACAATTGATAAAGGGTTTCGGTGCATATAGGCAAGGTTCAGCCTCCAGCCCTAGATTAGCAACGCACTTCAGCAGGAATGGTTTGTTCGGGTCTGCAAGCCCCTGCCAAATCAAGTATTTTATGGTGTCTCGCAGATAGCGGTATTGGCTTCCCTGATCCTGATTGTTCAGCCAGGCTATGTAGTCCGTCGCAGTGGCAAATCCTGCAAGTGTTGGCGCGAACAAGCTTTGCATCAAGATGTAGGCTTCTTCCTCTGGCTCCAACGGCGACATATCGTGGCCAAAGCGAACCTCGGGTGACGCTTGATTAAACCAGTCAGCATAATGCTGAATATCCGCGATACGACCGACAGTAGATTCATTTGGCGCGTCGGTTTCAGACGCCGAATTCATGCACATCCAATAAGGCAGATAATTAAAATCGCCGGTTGCTGCCAGTATTTTTTGCATTTTTGTTGAGCCGGTGCGAGGTAGCGCGTTGATCAGTAGTGGTGGTAGTAGTTCGATATCCAAAACCTGAGGATGGGCTGCAACATCTCTCGTCATGCGCAATCGATTCTTCAGTATTCGCAGCACGTAGCTGCGCTTCATGGACGCTCCGTCCTCTGTAAAGCGAGTCTCGCGATTGTAGGAAGCAACTAGAATAGCAAGCGGCTCGATGGCCTGCGTGTCAACGATATCGATTCCTGTCGCTATGCGGGCATCGTGGAGTAGTTCGTCGGCTGAACCGGCTATTGTCGGCCAATCGCTCATGAGTCGAGCGCAGAATGTTTTGGCGGTCCAAGCTTATGCACTTCCTGGATACCTGGGGTGCATTGATGACATCGTGTACGCGATTGATCAAGGCAGTTGCCGATCCCAGCGGTCCGATCTGACGGTCGACGTGAATCTTTGAGCTGGACTCCCCCTCGACAGTCCATTGCATAAAGTCTATTTGAGCGTTCTCTGACAGTCCCAGTTCTATGTGAGCATGGAATGAGTTTATACAACTCGCCGATCGGTCCAGCCTGCTCCACCCTGGTAGCGCGAAACTCTCCATGGCTGAAGCCGATACCAGCCAAATTGTGCATTGTGTGCCCGCATACCGAGGTTGGTTTGGCTGGCGTTATGTAACGAGCGAATTTCTATGCAAGGGGCGGCACATAGAATGCCAGACCAGATACGGGACATATCCCAAATACCTGATGCTGTAAGAGTGACGTTGGCTTCCTCAGCCCACGTCTGAATTTTGGCCGCTAAAATCGGATCGGCAGCCGACGGGAAGTAGGACTCAGTACCATGAGAAAGTACATTCAAACCGGCTTTCAGTAGGCGCTCATAGCCCTCGATATTGTGGGCGAGATGATCAGAGGTGGCGACAATTGCCACATCAGCGTCGACCGTTGCGTAATTGGCAGTGTCAGCGTCTTCCACAACCACACCTAAATCATTGTTAAGCCCCGCTAGACGACTGATATCCTGACCAACCTTTAGCATGCGCCATTCGAACGCAATTGAGACCGTGTCGCCCTGTGCCATAGATAGCGATTCTTGGTTTCATTGGTTTTCTCTGTTTAGCTCACCGCTACATCCATCTTATCTCAGTTCCAGCGAAAGGGCTTTGCTGTCTTGCCTTAATCCGGACCCGCTTCTGACTGCGAAGGCAAAACACGAAAAGCGTCCTGTGTATCTTGTTTCTCTCTCGCTATCTCGCCAACGGAGCGGCACTGCCGACACGCGGGTTTTCAGTCCGGTTGTCTGTCTCGCAGTGGTGAAAAAATCGATGAGTTATCTGGCCTCATGCATGATGAGTGCATCACGATGCTGGACCGTACCGAACTCACTCACGCACAATTTACGCGAAGGGCAGCTTCTGTGACTGCTATGAGAAATTCTGCTAGATCCTAGACGACTTCGGCGAAATCGAAGCGGGGGCAAACCGATTTAAGCCGCTGTGGCGTGGTAATCCTTCGGTTGGTCGATGGCTGTGCATCTTTTAAAGGCGGATCAAGTACGATAGTTCCCACTATGAGGTGCTTATCCGCTAGATGGTGAGTGACAACAATGATGTGGTGCTTTGTAGGCTAGGTTAACCAGGAACGCTTATGACCC
>JBLHQQ010000131.1:0-7488 GCA_047625245.1 Candidatus Azotimanducaceae bacterium | reverse complement strand
ATACGCCCGCCAGCAGGCCTACCAAAGAAAATAGGAAAAACACTACAGCCAGCCACCATCGCCAGCTAATTCGGCTTGCATCAATTGGATAGGAATTCACGGAATGGTTATACCGGTTCGAGACACGCTATTATAACGCCGAACTTCGATGGAATTGAGAAAATTGCGCAGAATTGTTGGCTTTACTTGGATTCTAACTATCTTTCTCATGAGTTCTGGTTCCTATGGTGATCAGCACACCGATCTGAATCAGATCACACCGGCTAATGTTGGTGAATTGAAACAGGCTTTTGTGCTGCGAACAGGCGACCTAAACAAGGGCTTTCGTTCAAAAGGTTTCTCGTTACAAGCGACCCCAGTGTATTGGGATGGGCTGTTGGTCGTCAGCACCTCGTCTAACCTGGTGATCGCAGCGAACGCGGAGAGTGGTAAAGAAGTCTGGCGTTTTGATCCGGAAATTGATCGCCAAATGAGCTATTCGGAGAACGCTTCTCGCGGCGTGTCTATCTGGCACGGTGACGATACCATCTGCCCCGATCGAATATTCATTGGAACGCTCTCGAGTAAGCTGTTTGCCTTGAATGCAAAGACCGGGCAGCTTTGTGAAAACTTTGGCGACGCCGGCTCGATAGATCTGAGTCAGGGGATTAATAATTTTCGTGCCGGTGAATATGCTGTTACATCCCCAGTTGCTGTCCTCTCGGACCGAATCATTGTCGGTTCTGCGATTGGAGATAACGGCGCAGTTGAGCTCGAAAATGGCATTGTTCGTGCCTATGACGCGGTCTCAGGAAAGTTATTTTGGAACTGGGATCCAGTACCCCGGGATGAGAATAATCCTGCTTATCGCACCTGGTCAGGAAAAAGTGCCGAGATCACAGGCGGGGCCAACGCCTGGGCGCCAATTTCGGTTGATCGGGGTCGCAAGATTGCTTTTGTGCCAACATCATCGCCTAGTCCTGACTTTTATGGTGGGGAGCGTAAGGGGACTAATCGAAATGCTAATTCTCTAGTCGCGCTGAACACAGATACGGGAAAGGTTCTTTGGGCTCAGCAACTCGTTCACCATGATATCTGGGACTATGACCTACCGGCGAAGCCGGGTCTGGTCACCATGCAGCGAAACGGTCGTGCTATCGATGCGGTTGTCCAGGTCAACAAGACCGGGATGGTATTTGCTTTTGATCGGGAAACCGGCGCGCCACTTTTTCCGATGGAGGAAAGACCGGTGCCTGTGAGTGATATTCAAGGTGAGTTGTCGCATCCCACGCAGCCATTCTCATCGGTCTCATTAATGGATCAGAAGCCGCTGACTAAGGATGATGCCTATGGCGTTATGTGGGTCGATAAACGCGCCTGTGCAAAAATCATTGAGACTTATCGTAATGAGGGCATTTTCACGCCGCCGTCCGTGGGCGGCAGCATACAAAATCCAGCTTATGCAGGGGGGATGAACTGGGGCGGAATTGCTCTGGATGGCAAACGTCAGATTGGTGTGGTCAATTTGAATCACATTCCAGCGCTGGTGAAGTTGTTGCCGAGAAAAGACTTCAACCGTGCCGTCGTTAATAACGGCATGCCGGGTTGGCAATTAACCGCTATGAAGGGCACGCCCTATGGCATGGCGAGAAGAATGTTTCTCTCGGAACTGGGTTTGCCCTGTACTAAACCGCCCTGGGGTACGCTGGCGGCGGTCGATCTGAATACCGGCGCTATTTTGTGGCAAAAACCCTTTGGCACAATCGAAGATCTTGCGCCTGCGATCGTACCTAATTTTGAGTGGGGCGTGCCGAATATGGGGGGACCGCTAACAACGGATTCAGGATTGACGTTTATTGGTGCGACGCTAGATTACTATTTTCGAGCTTATGACACCGAAACGGGGCAAGAACTGTGGCGTTCTAGATTGACGACCTCAGCCAACGCGACGCCAATGTCCTACCTGCATAAGGGAAAACAGTATATTGCGATCGCAGTCGGTGGCCATAGTGGCTTGGGAACACCACCGGGAGATGAGTTTATCGTTTTCAGTCGCTAGTGGAGTCAGGAAAGCCAATGCTAGAATGCTTGTTTGCTTAAGGGATCACCATGCTCTCCTGCTTTAAAGCCTACGATATTCGTGGCCGCATACCTGATGAATTGAATGTAGACCTGGCTTATCGAATTGGTCGAGCCTACACCCACTATCTGAGACCTCAAAAGGTTGTAGTCGGGCACGACATTCGACTTTCTAGTCCTGAAATCTCCGAGGCACTGGTTGAAGGATTATTAGACGGCGGCAGTGACGTCTTTCATATTGGTCAGTGCGGGACAGAAGAAATTTACTTTGCCACTAGTCACTTTAATATGGATGGAGGCATCGTCGTCACGGCCAGTCACAACCCCAAAGACTACAACGGTATGAAGTTAGTTCGAGAGGACTCGAAACCGATTAGTGGTGACACAGGCTTAAAGGATATTGAAGCGCTGGCAGAAGCGAATGAGTTTCCGGCGGTTGTGGAAAGAGGCACACTTGAGACGCTAGACCATTTTTCGGCCTATCTTGAAAAGCTGCTGGGTTACGTTGAAGTAGACCAGCTGAAACCACTTAAGATTGTGGTCAACGCTGGTAATGGTGGTGCAGGCAAGGTCATCGATGGTCTTGAATCCCGATTGCCGTTCGAATTTATCAAAGTTCATCACGAAGCAGATGGAAATTTTCCCAATGGTGTACCCAATCCTCTGCTTGAAGAAAATCGCGCATCAACCATGGCCGCAATCACCTCTGACAATGCAGATATCGGCATTGCCTGGGACGGCGACTTCGATCGATGTTTCTTTTTCGATGCAACGGGCCGGTTTATTGAAGGCTACTACATCGTTGGCCTGTTGGCGGAGGCCTTCTTAGTTCGAGATGGTGGTGGCAAGATTGTTCACGATCCGAGGCTCACATGGAACACAATAGAAGTCGCAAAACAGTTTGGTGGTACCGCCATCATGAGCAAAACAGGCCATGCCTTTATTAAAGAGCGTATGCGCGAAGAAGATGCTGTCTATGGCGGTGAAATGAGCGCTCATCATTATTTCCGCGATTTCTCCTACTGTGATAGTGGCATGGTGCCCTGGCTTCTGGTTGCGGGCTTGATCTGCGCCAAAGGTAAGACATTGGCCGAACTGGTCGATGAACGTATGGCGCAGTTTCCTGCCAGCGGTGAAATCAATCGAAGAATCGAAGACGCCGCGGGCGTACTCAAAACGATCGAAGCGGCCTATGCCGATACGGCGCTAACAGTCGATCATACTGACGGCTTAAGCATGGTATTTGAAGATTGGCGATTCAATGTTCGCATGTCTAACACAGAACCCGTGGTGCGGCTGAACGTTGAGTCCAGAGCAGATACTGAGCTCATGCAAACCAAAACCCAGCAGCTACTGGATCAAATGGGAGGAAAGCCGCTATGAGTCAAATAACAGCCAATGGTATACAACTTGAGTATCAGACCTTTGGTGACGCAAACAATCCAACCATAGTGTTGATTCGTGGTCTAGGTACGCAACTGGTGGATTGGCACCCAGATCTTACGGAGCAGCTGAGCCAAAGTGGGTTGCAGGTGGTAATTTTTGATAATCGCGATGTTGGCTTGTCTCAAAAGTTTGATAGCGCCGGGGTGCCTGCCTTTAAAGATGTCATAGAAGGAAAGGTTTCAGCACCTTATACATTGAGTGATATGGCGCAAGATGTGCTTGGTTTGATGGACGGGCTTGGGGTCAAGAAGGCACACATTCTAGGTATTTCTCTCGGAGGTATGATTGCCCAGGTACTGGCAGGCGAACACCCTGAACGGCTCTTGTCCTTAATGTCGGTCATGTCATCAAGCGGTAGGCTAGGACTACCTGGGCCGACGGAGGCAGCAATGGCAGCCTTTAACGCCAATCCCCCAACAACCGAGGACGAGGCGATTCAACAGACCGCAGAACATAAGGTGATATTCGGCAGTCCCGGTTATCCAGAAACCTTACAAGAAAGGATTACTGATTCAAGAATCAGTTTTCGTCGCTGCCACAATGCAGAAGGCGTGGCGAGGCAAAGACTTGCAGTCGCCAGTCAGCCAGATCGAACAGAGCTTCTTAAAACTATTTCGATACCCACAACGGTTGTGCATGGTGAAGACGACTCATTGATTCCACTCGCTTGTGGCGAAGATACCGCGGCTTCGATTCCTACAGCAGTGTTCGTACCCATGCCGGGTATGGGCCACAACATTCCGCGTCTATTAGTGTCTGAGTTTATGACGGTCGTAAAAGCTCATATGGGGCGTTTACCATGAGCTGGATGGGTAAAATTCTAGGAGGAGGGATCGGGTTTCTCGTCGGTGGCCCCCTCGGTGCCATGTTGGGTGCGGTGGCGGGTCATCACACTCTGGATTCAGGCGGGCAGGGTGGTGGGCTATTCAGCGCCCTCGAGAACAAACAAAGTATTTATTTTACAGCGACCTTTTCGATGTTGGGTAAGCTCGCCAAAGCTGACGGTGTGGTGACGCAACAAGAAGTTGATGTGGTTGACCGCGTCATGCGGGAGAACCTAAAACTTCAAGGTCCGGCTCGCGATCTTGCGATTGGTATTTTTAACGCTGCGAAAAACTCAGAAGAAAAATTCGAAGACTATGCTCAACAGTTTTATATCGAATTCGGAAGTTCCAAAGAGGTGCTGGCCTCCATTATAGATTTATTGTTGTTGGTGGGTTATGCCGATGGAGATCTGGCCGAACCTGAGGAAAGGATGATCCTTGAGGCAGTGCAAATATTTGGCTTAGAGGATCGTTACCAACAGCTGAAAGGTCGCTTTAGTGGTGTGCCCGAGGATGTTAATCGTTATTACGCCATACTCGGCGCGAAGCGTGGAGACACGCTCGCTGCTATCAAGAAGAAGTATCGGAAACTTGCCATGGAACATCATCCCGATCGAATGCAAGCTGAGGGCGTACCTCCAGAACTTGCCGGTGCCGCAGAAGATAAGTTCAAGGAAATTCAAAATGCCATGGATTTGGTAGAGAAGGATTGTAAGAGTAACGGATAACAATGAGCCAACCTGAGAACCCGATTCGCTTCGAATTCACGCGATATTCTGAAGATGAGATGCTGACCCGAGCGGAAGATTTTTATCAGTTGATGAAGCGACGTCGTTCGGTGAGAGATTTTTCTCCAGCACCGGTGTCTCGGGCCATCATCGAACAATGTTTGCTAACGGCGGGGAGTGCCGCAAGTGGAGCGAATTGCCAGCCCTGGCATTTTGCAGTGGTCGAGGACCCAAACCTAAAACAACAAATTCGTATTGAGGCAGAGAAAGAGGAGCGAGCTTTTTATGAAGGCAAAGCCCCCCAGGCTTGGTTGGATGACCTGGCGCCCCTCGGTACTGACTCGAGCAAAACCTTTTTGGAAACTGCCCCATACTTGATTGGCGTTTTCCAACAACGATTTGGTGTTAGCGCAGATGGCGAGAAGCGGAAGCATTATTACGCAACGGAATCTGTTGGTCTTGCGACGGGACTGTTGATCGCGGCACTACATCAAGCAGGGTTGGCTTGCTTGACACACACCCCAAGTCCCATGAAATTTCTCAATCAATTGATGCACCGGCCGCGTTCCGAACGGCCCTTTTTATTGCTGGTGGTTGGTTACCCAGCTGTTGATGCGGTTGTACCTGATATTTCTAAAAAAACACTGAAGGAGATATCAAGCTTTCTTTAGGCTCTCGATATATGTGCTTAAAATTGGCGCTATAAATTGAGTAACGGCTAAAATAGTACTAACAGCGTCCATTGGCTGATCGCCTTTCGCAGCCTATGATAGGCCCACTTGAGCGTCACTAAGGTTAGAAAAGGCAGCAGCATGAAACTTAAAGAGAAGTTACCCATCATTTTGGGTCGGATCTACATCAACTCAATGTCCCGCCTGGAGCGCCTAATACATGGCGTTGTGATTAATCCTTTGTCACCAGAGCTGCACGCGAACCCTTACCAGATACATAGCAAGATGAGGGAGACATCACCGATCCATTATTCGATGGCCCTGCGAGCCTATTGGGTGACCAGCTTCGATCTGGTACAGGAAATTCTAAAAAACAAAAAGTTCGGTGCAGATGTCCGACAGTATCCGAAACAGGCTGAAAACATTCGCAAAAACATGGACCAACGATCTCAGCAAGGTTTCGATAATCCCTCTATGTTGGACCTTGATCCGCCACATCACTCACGCATCCGCCGCTTAGTTTCCCAGGGGTTTGTATCAAAATTTATTCAATCACTCGAACCCAACATTCGGCAAATCGTCAGCGACTGCCTTGACAAGGCAGACAACCAAAATAATTTTGATCTCATGCAAACTTTGGCCGGCCCACTACCCGCTATTGTGATCGCAGAAATGCTCGGGCTGCCGGATACTGATCATGACAAATTTCAGGAATGGTCGGAGCAGCTTGTAGCCGGTACCGGATCAAATGACACCAATGTGTTAGAACAGTCGAGAAAGGCTTCTTTTGCGCTAACCGATTACTTCAGAGAAATCATTAAACTAAAGAGAAACAACCTTGATGAGGGCATGGTGAGCCGGCTGATTCGCGCAGAAGAAGAGGGGGACACACTCTCCGAAATCGAACTTTACAACACCTGCCTACTGTTATTGGTAGCAGGCCATGAAACTACGACACGACTCATTGGCAATGGTGTTTACTTGCTGTTGAATTCGCCGAACCAACTCCAACAGCTTCGCGAGAACCCTGAGTTGATCCCAAACGCCATCGAAGAAATGCTGCGGTTCGAGCCTCCGGTTCAAGCGACACGGCGATTTGCCACTGAAGATATGGAGTTCCACGGGCAGAAGTTAAAAAAAGGCGATTTACTTTTTCTCTCTATCGCAGGATCTAACAGGGACCCTCATGCCAATTCAAATCCCGATGAGTTCGACATTACACGAGAGAATTCGAAACAAATATCCTTCGGCTATGGCATTCACCTTTGTATCGGCGCGGCTCTCGCTAGGCTCGAAGCAAGAGTGGCACTGGAAGAACTGCTTAATCGTTACTCAAAGATCGAACTGTTAGACGCCAAACCCGCATGGGGCAGCAACCCGTTTTTCCGGGGCCTGAATCATTTAAACCTCAGGGCAGAATAGTCCACACGCGCCTTCAGGACAGGTGTTCCTGGCGGGCGCGACTCTAGCGTCTCGTGACCGCTGAACAAGGCTACATCCTCTAAACTCAATCAATCGTCGAATTAACGCGAAACGTCATACTCTGCCGAATCCCAAGAGTTTTGTTTCATGCTTCTGTCTACCACCCTGCAAGTCCGTCTTTATAGACATGGAGAATGTTAAGCGTAAATGGCTTGCCTGTATTCCGTATTAGTTGTACCCTTACATCAAATGGTACATGTAATAATCAATCCATGGAAATTGTAATCAATCTGGAGAGTGACGAACCACTTTTTGAACAGTTGGTTTTTCAGATCAAAG
>JBLHQQ010000130.1:0-7514 GCA_047625245.1 Candidatus Azotimanducaceae bacterium | reverse complement strand
CTGCAGGCATCGCAGCCAACAGACCTTTTGTGTAGGGATGTAATGGATCTTTTAGAATCTGTCTAACGGTGCCGGTTTCGAGAACGCGTCCTCGATGCATGACCACAACGTCATCGGCAATCTGCGCGACAACCCCAAGATCGTGGGTGATGAACAACACGCTGGTATCCATTGCAGCTTTTAATTCTCGAATAAGGGCGAGAATTTCTGCCTGAATGGTCACGTCAAGAGCAGTGGTCGGCTCATCGCAGATGAGTAGCTCAGGCTCACATACCAGGGCCATGGCAATGACAACTCGCTGACGCATGCCGCCGGAGAATTCAAAAGGGTATTGGGACATGCGTTGTTCTGCATCGCTGATGCCAACGCGCTTCAACATATCCGCTGCTCGAGTAAAAGCTTCATCTTTTGTCACGGATTGATGGGTGAGGATGGCTTCCATCACCTGGTCACCAATGGTGTGTACCGGTGAGAGTGCGGTCATGGGTTCCTGAAAAATCATCGCCATCTTGCCGCCACGTAAATCATAAAGCGTGTCGCTATTGTCCGGGATCTGCAACACATCCAACGTGTCTTTGTTCTTGGGTGTAAACAGAATTTCACCATGGGTGATGCGACCGGGTTTCTGGATGAGCCTCATCATTGCAAATGCAGTAACAGACTTGCCGGAACCAGATTCGCCGACAATTGCCGTGGTGCGGGACTGTTTTATATCGAGATTAATGCCTTTCAAGGCTTGTGTGCTGCCGAGTTCACTGTCGAACTCAACACGCAGGTCTCGAATGGAAACGATGGTGGCGTCGCTCATCCTGAATTGCCTCCATAGGGGTCAACAGCATCGCGCATACCGTCACCTAACAGGTTAAAGGCAATGACCACGAGAATGACAAAAATGCCCGGTATAAGCAGCCACGGGGTTAGGACAATAACCTGGTAATTCTGCGCTTGTTGCAACAACACGCCCCAACTGACGACCGGTGCGCGTAGGCCAACTCCCAGAAACGACAAGGCCGTTTCCGCGAGAATCATGCCAGGGATTGCCAGTGTGGCGGTGGTAATGATGTGGCTCATAAATGAAGGTAGCAGGTGACGTGTGATGATGCGGTATTGACTCGCACCCATGAGTCTTGCAGCCACTACAAAATCTTCTTCCCGCAACGCTAAGAATCGGCCGCGCACAACGCGAGCCAGGCCGGTCCACTGAATCAAAGATAGGATTACGATGATGCCGAAGTATACTCCCAGGGGTGACCAATGCACCGGCAGCGCCGCTGACAACGCCATCCATAAGGGCAGGGTGGGAATACTCTGTAGCACTTCAATCATGCGTTGGATAAAATTATCTGTGCGGCCACCCACATAGCCCGCAACGCCGCCGATCAGGACGCCGAGTACTAGTGTGAGCACAACTCCGATTAAACCGAGGCTGAGGGATATCCGTGCTCCATAAATTACGCGGCTGAAGATGTCCCGACCGAGTTGATCGGTGCCGAAAAAATGTAGGTAATGATGGCTCTCAACTGAGACGAAGTGTCGATTTGCGCGGAACAGATTCCAGAATTGATATTTACTACCGGGTGAGAAAAATCGTATAGGAAATCGTTGGGTTGGATTTTCAGTGTATTCACGCACCCAGGTGTCAGGATTGATATGTAACGAGTAACCGTAGACAAAAGGCCGAAGGTGGAAACCTCCTTCATGGTCGATAAAGTGAATTTCTTGAGGTGGCGCAAAAATCGCTTTTGAATTGCGCCAATTGGGGTCATACGGCGCAAAGAATTCACACATTATGGCGACAAAGTAGATTGCAATGAGGAACATGCCAGAGGCGACCGCCAGCCGATGGCGCTTGAATCGTAGCCAGGTAAGTTGTGCCGAAGAAAGTTCTGCGGCCGCCTCGTTAGTTGCAATCAGGCTAGTCAAAACGAATCCTCGGGTCGAGGAGCGCCAACAGAATGTCAGACAACAACATGCCGAGCACCGTGAGGATACTAAGTAGCATGATAAAACTGCCTGCCAGGTACATATCTTGGCTGAGTAATGCTTGCAGTAATAAAGGTCCAGTGGTCGGCAAATTTAACACGATGGACACGATCGCTTCACCGGAAATTAGAGTGGGCAACAGCCAGCCGATGGTGCTGATAAAAGGGTTAATCGCGATCCGCACCGGGTACTTCATGATCAGTTTGAGAGGTCTCACACCCTTGGCTCGCGCGGTGACCACATAGGGCTTGCTCAATTCATCTAGTAAGTTAGCCCGCATGACTCTCATGATGCTGGCGGTGCCCGCAGTACCGATCACAATCATCGGGATCCAGATGTGTTTCAACAGGTCGATAAATTTTTCGCTGGACCAGGGCGCTTCTGCTAGCTCTGGAGAATATAAACCGCCGACACTGACACCAAACCAGGTGTATCCCAGATACATCAGAATCAGCGCCAGCATAAAATTGGGCGTCGCCAGCCCCAACAGCCCGATGATCGTAAACACATAATCGCCAAAACTATACTGACGTACTGCAGAATAAATTCCGATGGGGATGGCCAGGGCCCAGGTGAAGAGCAGACTTGCCAGGGCGATGAGCACGGTATAGCCAAGGCGTTCCCAGATCAGTGAATTGACTGGCTGGTTAAAGCTGATGGAATAGCCCATGTCTCCCTGTACGAAGTTGGTGATCCAATGCAAATACTGCATGGGCATGGATTTGTCGAGATTGTACTGGGCTCGCAAGGCTTGAATTTGTTCGTCGCTGACCTCCATACCCTGAGCCTGCAAGGCAGCGAGGTTAGCGGTAACAATGTCACCGGGGGGTAATTGGATCAGGATAAATACAATCACTGAGATAATGATCAAGGTTGGAATCATTCCCAGCAGGCGACGAATAATATACGCGCTCACTTGTCACCCTGCAGATACCAGGTGGCAGCATGATAGGGCATGGTCCAACGATTATCCCAGCCCCAAATACCACTTGGCGTGACATTCTTTAAGCGACGGCTAACAACAACAGGTTGGGGGGCATAGCCAATGATGCCGATGGTCCACAAGTTGTCAGCTGTAGATTTCAAAATCAACTTTCCCAATTCGGTGACTCTTGCATCATCGGTAGATTCAATCATCTCCCGCCACCAGTCCTGCAGTTGCAAGATTTTTGGTGGTGGCCGTTCTCCTTGTTTGCCGTCGGTTAGGTAGTAGCGAGACCAATCATTCCAGTGCGACTCTTCCCAGCCCAGGTGCATGGGGACGTACCACTGAGGTTGGAACGGGAATAGGATATCGGTGGTGCGATCGGCGTGCCACACGGTCATTTCCATTAAGCCGGCTGTGGCACGAGAGTTTTGCAAGGCAGCGTCAACCTGTTTCAGCCGGATGTCGAGACCGACTTCTCGCCAGTAGGAGGTGACCAATTCGAGCGTGATATTTTTCGGTGATTCAAAGTCAATATACTCAAGTGTCACGGTAAATGACTCACCATCTGGATAATTGCGCAACCCGTCATCATCCAAATCGATGAGTCCTGCTTGATCTAACCATGCGTTTGCCTGATCGGGATCATACTGCGTATAAGCCGTAGCAAACTCCGGTTCATAAAACCGCGATGTAGGAATGACGGTCGCCTGGCGAGGCGTACCCTGGTTGAAGTAAATGATACTGTTCATTTCCTCGCGATTAATGGCCACCGACAGCGCTTTGCGAAACGTCAAATCGTTAAATACAGAGCGGAGTTTGGGGTTAGCGATATTCAAGTTGGGCTGAATGATAACGTCACTGCCATGCAGTCGATTCCACACATGCACCTTAATACCTGCTGTTTTTTCACCCAGCTTAAACAGAGGAAAGTCCTGGGGTTTCAAAGAGTACGAGGCGAAGTCCACCTGTCCGGTGGCAGCCTTAGCTGCCATCACTTCCTGGTTATTGATGATCTCGGCGCGAATCCGGTCAATGTAAGGCAGTTGATTTCCGGCAGAGTCGACCTTCCAGTAGTACGGATTACGTTCATAAAAAGCCGCGGAGGGTGTTCTGCCGGTGAATAGGAACGGCCGCATTGTGGGTGCCAGAGGGGGTTCGTGTCGGGTCCATTGCGAAATTGCAGTGAAGTAGGCCATCCAGGAGATGTAACCCGCATCACGTATACGTCGCATGAGTTGTTCACGGGGAACAAAAGTCGGGTGGAACTGTTTCATATACTCGGCTGGTACAACAAAGTAATCGCCGAGCTGTGCTAATACATTAATCAGTAGAGGGAAGGGTTCGGCGAATTCGAATCGGAATTCAGTGTCGCTGATGCGAACGGCTTTAGAGTCGCCCCAACGAGGAAGGGATACAGGGTTAAGCTCAGAATTCAGTAAGACGTGCTGGTGGAAGAACAAGTAGTCGTCCGAGGTGTGAGGAGAGCCATCTGACCATTTCAGTCCATCGCGAAGCCGAAAAGTAACAGTTCGAGCCCCATTGCTGAAAGACCAGGACTCTAAGGTGTTTGGGAAAATTTTTGAGGCGGTTGGGTCAACCGTGAGTCCGTTCTCTACAGGATTGATTTTGTCCTGATCGCTGAAAAATACTCGTCCAGTGCCGCCATAGGTGCCAATGCCATCGATGGGAAACAGAACAACCGGATCGGCAGGCAATCGATCCAGCAAAGGTGGTAAATCCCCGCTGCGTACCCTGGCCGCGAGTCCTGGCGCTTGATCGAATTGATACAGACCAGCCGTGCTGGCAGTGATGGCTGGCTGATGCCAGGAGTCGGGCCAATCTTTGGGATCGATCTCTGCTGCTGTGGTGTTTGAGGTAAAGCAGAGCGTCAGGCAGCAGAACAGAATACCTCGCTTGTAGTTAAAGCTGCGGCTCATACTGGTCCTATCCACGGCAGGTAGACAAGTGACTAAAGCACACTGTGCAGAGTATTGTGATTCGTGTTCATGTCGTGTCCAGGAGCAGATGGCGGAGTGACAGACTGATTATAAAACAGCTCATTGCATTCGAACATGCTTTGCTTGGCATCACCAACAGTTTCTAGGTTGACCTTTCCCCCTCTTTAGTGCCGCTGATTCGATGAGACTCCATAATTTAAGCTGCCTGTCCATCACACACTTTAAGTTAGTGTTTTAGTTATAACGAATTTCAATCCGTATAATCTGTCTTCTCTGTAGAGTGACAAACATAGGAGAGGAGAGTGTCGTCCATACTAAAAAGAAGACAACGATTGCTCGTTGCAACTTTGCTTTCAGAATTCATAGACCGTGATATCACACACTCGAAGAATTAAACTCTGAGCGCGAATGGACCGGAGCGCTCGCTCAAGCCGGTTTTCTTCTGCATACAACCCGCTCAGCCACATCTGGAGAATTCTATATCCCAGTCCGGGTCAATGGCACTTTACGAGCACTAACGGATGAGCATCGAGATCTACTGCCGATGTTCTTGCATATCCTATCTCGCGCTATTATTGGCTGGGCAACAACACGACCGGAACTAAAACAACAAGAGCGTATTCACAATTTGGTGCAGCAAACCTGCAAGCAAGCGGTTTCTTTTCAGTGAGGATAATAAGGACAGGTGCCACGCACCCTAGGGCATATCGCCAGCCCTTGCTAGCGAGATAGTTCGGAACATGCAGTACTGCTTTATTCACTGACTTTAAGAGCCGCCTTAAAAACCGTGAGATTGTCATGGTGTTGTAGCACGGTGATGTCACTTAGGGGGTCATTGCTAACCGCGACAAAATCTGCCGGCGCACCAGCAACCAGCTTGCCCAGGTTGGGGTATGCAGACATCATCTCGCCACCGTTTCTGGTGGCGCAGTGGATCGCCTCAGCTTCGCTCATGCCAAACAGGTCAACAAAGTATTCCAGATCTTTTGCATAGGTGCCGTGTGGTGCAATGCTAATACCGTAGTCGCCACCAACCACCAGCTTGATCTCAGCCGCACGCATTTTTGCAACAGACTCTATTGTTGCCTCTACTTCCGCCTCATACCCCTGTTTAACCGCAGTAGCTTTTGGGATACCCAATGATTCACATTGCGCCAGGTACTGTATTTCCCAGGCAATAGCGGGACCAACAAAAATGGAATCACGTTTTGCCGCCAGCAGATCAATCGCTTCGTTATCGAGATAGTTGGCATGCCCAATAAAATCAACATTGGCAAGCACGGCTTGTTTTACTGCGGCCGCAGAACGGGCGTGACAGGCAACTTTAAGCTTACGACGATGAGCTTCATCAACAATGGCATTCACTTCTTCGTTGGTGAAGGATAACTCTCCGGGTGGACAAGTCGGATTGATCGCCTCTCCGTCGATAAATATTTTGACGACATCTACTCGTTGTTTTCGTTGTTGGCGTACCGCTTGTCTGAGTGCCCATGGACCATCTGCAATCTGACTTAACCCACTGCTTGAATCGACATTGCTCGCAGTTGCACCGAGGTCGCGGCCTGCTGCCATCAGTCTTGGCCCGACAATTAGCCCACTGTTTATTGCATCCCGTAAAGCAACGTCAATGGCGTAGGTAGAACCGAAGCTCACTGCAGAAGTGAAGCCCGCATTGACCATCTTCTGTGCATTTTTAACCGCAGTAATCGTGGCCAACTCTACTGGAGTTTGGCCAATGGCAAACGGGCTGGCATCTGCAAATGACAGGTGTGCATGAGTTTCAATCATTCCAGGCATGACAAACTGATTGTCGAGATCGGTGACTTCAGCTGTGGCTGGGATTTTTGGACTTTCCGCCGCAGTGCCCGCATAGGTTATCGTACCGTTCTCGGTCAGGATAATTGAGTTCGCAATGACGTCGTCAGAGGTGCCATTGAAGAGACGTAGATTTTTAAACAAATGAGTCATTTTAGAGTGATGCCTAGTCTGTAAAATATGCTGTCTTCATTTCACCGTTCGGCCCGTATACCGGCTCGCTGCGTTCAATGAGATGCGCTTGATTGATGCTTTCCACGATACCCGACCCGCGCAGTAGCTCAACCATCTTGAGGTAGTTCGGGTGTTGAAAGTGAGCCGCTAGAGAATTGCTGTCATCCCATAATTCATAGACCTGGATACGCGTCGAAACGGATGGGTCAGCTGCAAAGCAATATGCCTGACAACCTGCTTCGTCTTCGCGGGTGGCTAATTGCACGTCAGTGGTGAGTGCAACAGCGTTGTCTCTTGCTTGCTGATTCTCGAATTCAAGTGCGGCAACAACAATAATCATTGGTAACTTCCTTTAAAAATGGCGTTATGTGTGCAGTTCAGCGCGAGTCCAACGCCGATGTGACGGTCCTTCTGGACCACGTTTGGCGCCAGCATGCTCGGGATACACGGAAGCTGTATAAAGATCGCCGTGCTGATCCATTGCCAGCTGATGTATGTAGATTGCAAGGTCTTCGACACGGCTAAGCACTTCGCCTGTGTCTTCATCCAATATTGCAAGGTTGCTCATCTTATCGCTGGCGTAAATATTTTTACCGTAGGTCGCAAGGCTAAGAGGCATGATGTGCGTCCACTCGTCGATATACTCGCCTTCGCTA
>JBLHQQ010000129.1:0-7520 GCA_047625245.1 Candidatus Azotimanducaceae bacterium | reverse complement strand
GACCAACCACCACCGCATGTTTTGCATCCGCCACTCGCCACCTTCCGTTCGGAGTAGTACCGGGACATCTTCGGTAGGTGCGATGTTATAACGATCCGCGATCGAAATATTCGCGAGCTCGCCGCTGACTATTTTCATGAGCAGTTGGGTCAGCGGATCGGAGATCATGTTGAGTCGTCCACACATGATTCTAGCGCTTACTGATCGCGTTCACCTGCTGAGCAGATGTGACACCTGCAATGAAGCTCGACACAACCGGTTTTGTCGCCAGCCAACTGATCGCTAAGTCGAGTAATGACTTACTTCTGTGTTCAGCAAACTGTTTCAGTTTTTCGACCACGTCAAAGTTTGCGTCAGACATTGCTGCAGCAGCACGGCTGCCCATGGCATTAAGCCGAGTGCCCTGAGGCGCGGATTCACCGCGCTGGTATTTACCCGTTAGCATGCCGCTAGCAAGTAGAAAGTAAGGCAGGATACCGATCCCATACTGTTCGCAGGCTGGAATGACTTCCCGCTCCAGACGCCGATCCAGCAGGTTATACAAGTTCTGGCTTCTGGCGGTCCAATGGGCATCACTAATTTTCCAGCCAGAAAAATTGGAATGACCGATATAGCGTCGTGAGGCGCCGCGGTTTAAATCACCCTCGCCCATCGGATTGGCAAACTTACTCGCAATAATGATTTGAGAGCGGTCAAGCCCAGCGATAGTTTGGGCCAAAAAGGCTTCACCTAGGCCTGCAGGACCATAGACATCGGCGGTATCATAAAAGTTAACACCTTGATCCAGCGCCGCTTTGACGACCTTGGCAGTGGTTTCTATATCGCAACCGCGACCAAAGTTATTGCAACCCAGCCCAACCAAAGAGACTTTCAGCCCAGTATTGCCAAGTTTTCTATATTTCATCCATTTTGCCCAGTCACAAATCGCTAGAGCAGCATAGGACCAACTTCAAACCATTGCAAAACACGGATAAATTGCGGTATCTTCCGCTGAGTCGAGCCAGCCCATGTGTCTGGCTTTTTTGTTTTTTATAGGAAGGGCTTGAAGGTCTCATGCGCCACGTACCCAATCTTCAGAGTTTCACCAAACAGGAACTGTCAGATATTCTGCGTATTGCCGCAGAAATCAAAGCGTCACCTGCTGACTATCATGAAGCGCTGAGTCACCTAAGCCTTGCCATGTTGTTTCAGAAAACCAGCACGCGGACTCGGGTCTCTTTCGAGGCGGGTATGACCGAGCTCGGCGGACATGCCGTATACGTTGACTGGATGACCTCCAACTTTGTGCTCTCTGGTATCGATCATGAGACTGAGTACCTGTCGCGCAATGTCGCATTTATCATGGCAAGATTGATGCATCACGAAGATCTCAAAACCATCATAGAAGCCAGCCAAGTGCCGGTGATAAACGGCTGCGATGAAAAGTTTCACCCCTGCCAAGCTCTGACCGATGTCATGACCATGCAGGAATATTTTGAAGGGGATATTACCGAGGCTCATCTTGTTTACGTCGGTGTGCAGAACAATGTCTCCAATTCACTCGTGACTCTGTGTGACAAATTGGGTGTCCAACTCACACTGGCAACACCTACTCCCGATGACAACGGCGAAAGCCAGGATGCAGTTGTTGAATCGATCATTCAGGGGGATAACAAAGTGCGCCACACCGAGGATGCGAAAGCCGCCGTCCAGGACGCTGACTTTGTCTATACCGACACCTGGATTGATATGCAGTATTTCAACAATCCTGCTCACAAAGACGAAAATGATGCCAAGCTAAAAAAGATGATGCCCTATCAGCTTAATCATGAGTTGCTAAAGGGTGTGAAATGCAAAGTCATGCATGACATGCCGATTCATGATGGCTTTGAAATTAGCGCGGAGCTCTCGAGGGATGAGCGAGCGATCATCTATCCCCAGGCAGCGAATCGAATGCACGCTCAAAAAGGCTTGCTCTACTGGCTACACCAACAGCGCTAATTCGCCTCATAGTGGGCCAGAAATTCTACCCAATGCATCACAGGTGTTGTGGCATAGGCAGCCAGTTGAGTCTGGCAGCCGACATTGGCAGTCACGATCACGTCGGGACCATGCTCCGTCAGGCAAGCCACCTTTCGGTTGATTAGCCGCGTCGCCAACTCTGGCTGAAGAACCGAATAGGTGCCAGCAGAACCACAACAAAGATGTGGTTCTTTTACGGGCACCAAATTTGCACCGGCATTGGTCAAGATAGTGTTCAGGTTGTCAGGTAGCTTTTGGCCGTGTTGCAGCGTGCAGGGTGTATGTACCGCAATATTTAGGTTCTGACACTTGAATGGCAGGGGCTCAACGACTTCGCTAATATCTTTCACCTTGTCGACCACCTGCTTAGCTCTGAGAGAATAGATGGGGTCATTCGCAAAAACCGCAGGGTAGTCTTTAAGAGTAACGCCGCAGCCACTGGCGGTTGAGATCACCCAGCTGACGTCCTCAATTCGAGCGTACAAGCGATCAATTAAATCTCGCATTCTCTGCAAACCTTTTTCATGATGACCCAGGTGGTAGTCCACCGCGCCACAACAACCTTCTTCGTCCAGGTATTCAACGCCAATGTTGTGCTTGCCTAATAATTTTTCTACCGCGCGATTAACCCCCGGCGTTAGAGACCTCTGCACACAACCTTGAAGCACCAGTGCCGTCCGATCGACTTGCGTTAGGCTAGTTGTGGGCAGAAGTGGAACGGGGCTAAGGGGCATTTTTCTTTTAAGTACTGCCGGTAACAAGGGTCGAAACCAAAGCCCAAGTGCATACAACGCGCCAAACAGTTTGGGCTTAGGCAACAAAAATCTAAGGCCATAGGAAGTCAGGCTGTGAAGTGGTGCTCGTTCAGGCTGGTATCGAGTCTCGATCAAGTCCTTGCCGATATCCAATAGCCGCCCATACTCAACACCCGAAGGACAGGTGGTTTCACAACTTCGGCAGGTCAGACAACGATCCAGATGCTGATTCATTTCGGCGGTAACCGCGTCATCTTCGAGCATGGTTTTAATGAGGTAAATTCTGCCTCTTGGGCTATCAAGATCATCACCCAGTTCAATATAAGTGGGACAAACTGCGGTACAAAACCCGCAGTGAACGCAAGACCTTAGGATTTTCTCAGCCTCAGAAACAGCCGGTAACTGCTTGAGGTTAGGGTGAATATCGGTTTGCACTATAGCCCCTCATACATCTTGTTAGGATTGAGTATTTTTTTCGGGTCGAATGTCGCTTTTAAATTTTGATGTAAAGCTAAAACCGGCGGTGATAAGGCTGAAAATCTGTTCGCCTCCCGATCGCCCGTCTTAACAAGGGTTTGATAGGCGGGAGCCTCCATTGCAAGCTCATCGACATCTGCGATCCATCGCTGGGCACCCCCCCAGTCAATAAGACTCGCCTTCTCAAACCCACTAATTGTATCCATTGATTGGGTAGACACTTTCCATAGGCGCTCGGTGTTGGCAAACAACGCCATGGTATCGAGGTCCTGCCAAAAATTTGTCGGTGCAGCTGTACCGCCGAACTCCGACACTCTAATCTTGACGGTGGCATCGGATCCACTAAAACGAACGTAGAGCTGACCCTGCCACCAGGCCAGGCCGGTGACTTCCGGCATCACCGAAAGCTTGTTCATTTCCCTGAGTAATTCGCTTCGCAAGCAATCCTTCATGACGAAGGATTCGCTCTCAGGTCGCGGCAAAACTTTGAGGCTGACTTCAGTGATTACCCCCAGACATCCCATCGCTCCAGCCATCAACCGGGACACATCGTAGCCCGCGACGTTCTTCATCACCTGACCACCGAAGGTGAACACCTCACCTCGACCATCGATTAAATCGAGACCCAACAGAAAATCCCGACCCGCTCCAACGAAGGGCCGTCGACTCCCAGCAATACCAGAAGCAATTGCGCCACCGATGGTAGAACCACCAAAATCCGGCGGCTCAAAAGCCAACATCTGCTCTTTTTCGGCCAGCATGCGATTCACATCGATAAGGGTGCAACCCGCCTGAACCCGAATCACCAATTCTGACGGTTCATAGCTAATCACCTGATTCAGACTTTTAGTTGAAACCATTTCAAGCTGGGAAATATCTCGGCCATAAAACGCTTTGCTATTACCGCCTTCGATCCTTAAGGGTGCATTCCGATCGACGTGATCTTTGATTTTGTCCACTAGTTCTTCAATCAACACTAGAACCGCTCCAACTCTGGATGATTCAACTGACCACGGTGCACATGCATAGCGCCGAATTCTGCACAACGATTCAAGGTAGGCACGGCCTTGCCTGGATTCAATATACCTTTGTAATCAAAACAGGCTTTGACCTGGTGAAAACGTTCGAGCTCAAGGGCGCTAAACTGGACACACATCTGGTCAATCTTCTCGATGCCGACCCCATGTTCACCGGTGATCGTGCCACCCCGCTCAATACAGAGCGTTAAAATATCGGCGCCGAATAGCTCCGCTGCTTCCAACTGCTTTTTATCACTGGCGTCGTAAAGAATAAGGGGATGTAGATTACCATCTCCGGCATGGAATACATTGGCGACGCCGAGTCCATAACGCTTTGATAAGGCGGTAATTTCCGTGAGCACGCTCGCCAACTCCCGTTTGGGAATGGTGCCGTCCATACAGTAGTAATCTGGTGATATTCGGCCCACTGCGGGAAACGCTGCTTTTCGACCTTGCCAAAACACCGCGCGAGTTTTTTCGTCCGTTGCGACCTGAACATCCCTGGCGCCTGATTTCTCTAGGAGTGCTTGCAAACGGCACAACTGAGCTGTGACGTCTACGCTACTGCCATCTAATTCACATAACAACAGCGCTTCGACGTCCCTTGGGTATCCGGCGTGGACAAAATCTTCAGCCGCTTGAATCGCAAGTTTATCCATCATCTCAAGACCGGCCGGCAGAAGTCCTTCGGAGATAATCAACGCCACGGTTTGACCCGCTTTTTCGACCGTGTCAAAACCGGCGAGCAGCACAGCAATGGTTTCTGGTTTAGGCAAAAGCTGGACAGTGACCTCCACGACAATGCCCAACATCCCTTCGGAGCCATGCAGTAACGCCAGCAAATCGAAACCAGGACTATCAAACCCAGCCGCACCAATTTCATACAGTTCCCCCTCGGGGGAAATTATCTTCAGTGCACGAACATTGTTGACTGTTAACCCATATTTTAGACAGTGCACACCTCCGGAATTCTCAGCAATATTGCCGCCAATGGTGCAGGCGATCTGGGAACTAGGATCCGGCGCATAGTAGAGCCCAAGATCCCGTACCGCATCGCTAATGCCGAGATTGGTGACCCCAGGTTCAACCCTGGCAATCCGGTTGTCTGTATCAACCTCGAGAACACGATTAAATTTCGCCAGACTCAACAGGACACCTTCTGGATGCGGCATGGCGCCCCCAGAGAGGCCAGTTCCCGCACCACGGGCCACAACCGGGATGCCATTTTGGTGACAAAGGGCCATCACCGCTTGCACCTCCGATATGGACTCAGGCAGCGCTACAAAGGCAGGCAGCGACTTTTTTGCCGTTAAACCATCGGCTTCATAGACCTGTCGACGCTGCTTGTCATCAATCACATGACCACAAGCTAATCGCAGTTGCTGAACAAAACTCTCCACATCAACCTCCTGAATGTTGACGACATTGTACCGATTTGAATCAGAAACGCTCCCGCAGAATTGACGTATACTGACGGCCTTTTCTATAATCCCAAAGGCCTTAAGGCAATGAATACAACAGAAGAAATCCTTGAGGATTTTCGCCAGGGTAAGATGGTCCTCATTATGGATGATGAGGATCGTGAAAACGAAGGCGATCTGATCATCGCAGCGGAAGTTGTCACGCCAGAGCACATCACGTTTATGGCGAGAGAAGCCTGCGGACTAATTTGCCTGACGCTCACAGAGGAGCGTGGCAAACAACTCAACCTACCATTGATGGTCGAGTCTAACACGTCCCTGCATGCCACAAACTTTACGGTGTCGATAGAAGCTGCCGAGGGTATCACCACCGGTATTTCTGCTGCAGACCGGGCTCGAACCGTTCGAACGGCAGTGGCCAAAAATGCAAATCCCTCCGACATTGTGATGCCAGGGCATATCTTTCCTTTGATCGCCCAGAATGGCGGCGTGTTAAACAGAGCGGGTCATACAGAAGCTGGTTGCGATCTAGCACGGTTAGCGGGCTACGATCCTTCCGCAGTGATTGTTGAAGTCATGAATGAAGATGGCACTATGGCAAAGCGACCTGAGCTTGAGGTGTTCGCCGAGAAACACAACATTAAAGTCGGCACCATCGCTGATCTAATCCACTATCGTAATATGAACGACCGCACAATCGATCGAGTCGGAGAGCGGCTTATTCAAACTGACAACGGTGAGTTCACGCTCTATACCTACACCGATCGCACTTCCGACAGTGTCCATCACGCCCTCATTATGGGCGTCATCAAAGCTGATGAGCCCTGCCTGGTTCGAGTTCAAACCATTAATACGCTTAGAGATGTGTTTGGTACCGAGCGTCCAGGATTTAAGTCGAGTTGGTCGATTCAAGACACATTGGCTCGCATCGCGAAAGAAGAGCACGGTGTGCTGGTGATTGTCGAACACCGGGAATCCAAACAAGACATTTTGAACCAGATCGAATATTTCCCTGAGATGCCCCCAACCCAGAAAGGCGTGAGTGAAGGTGGTGTATATCGGGTTGTTGGCACCGGATCACAAATTTTGCGGGACCTGGGCGTTGGCAAAATGCGATTGTTGAGTTCCCCCATTCGTTACAACGCGATCTCTGGTTTTAATCTTGAGGTTGTTGAATTCCTTGAAAACGAGTGATCGAGATGGAAAGCATGGAAAACGAAAGATGAAGGTCACCACCGAAGCAGACGCGACGCCGCTGGTCAGAATATTCGCCGTCAAGTTTGCCGCCGCATTACAACAGTCCAGCTATGTTTCGCTATTAGAAAAAACTGCAGGCACTTTTTCATTAAAATCCAAAACTGACCCCCAGGCCATTACGGTCAAGGTGAATAAGGACTGGGTGCATCTTAGCTCTGGTGTCGACAAGACCTCAGACATCGTCATTCACATTAACTTTGACATGCCAGATGACCGGCCCAAGATTGACGGTCTGATTCGGCACCCCTTGTATGCTATGGCAGTTGGAAAACTGCTGGAATTCCCGGCAACCGATTGGGCTGACGCACTGAAAAGCCTCTGGGGTGAATATAAGGACTATCCCGGCATGCCCGACGGCATTACTGCCAAAAGCCTCGATGAAGACAGGCAACTGAGTGTTGGCAATTCCACAGAACCTGTTTACCTCGAAGGTCGATCTACGGACCTGGCGGAGGTTTTTTCTGGTGGCAGCCCCCTCGTGCAACTCATGTACTCAGGAAAAATCAAAGGCCTATATGACTTTCAACACGCGGTTGTGTTGAGTGATGTCACCCTCCAAATGATGTTAGGAGAAACATGAACGACCTGAC